>NZ_JAASRN010000001.1:941845-1231749 GCF_011761635.1 Thermonema lapsum | reverse complement strand
AATTTTACCATTTTTTACTTTTTCACTACTTTTACATCTTGGACACTTCATGACTTTTTTGCTACAAAATTATGAAATCTATATTTAGTTAGCAAATCCAATCTTTTTACTTCACTCACTACAAATTTACCAGTCTGAATTTAACCTCGTGTAGATCACGATCTCCCTTATCTTCTTAAAATAGCAAAACCTTGCGGAGCGTGTGGTACGCTTCGCCTCCATTTTTGCCATCAAAAGGGTATACAAGTTGGTTTTGCTCACCCACTTCATATCATTGAACAAACCGAAGACGTGCAATCTGCAAGACAACTCCGCTTTGCTGATAAAATCAATAATCAAAACAAGAATTTCAAAGCTTGAAAATGAATATCTTTGCCGGAAAAGGACACAACGAAAGCAAAAGACAATCGCAATGAAAAGGTATATTTTCAAAGAAATTTCTTTTTGCGAAATGTGTGGCGACAAAACAGAGAATCATAAAGTTTTGGGACAGCGATTGAACAAGCCTCAGGGATTCAGACCTAAGACTAAAACAGGAATATCTGTGACCATATTAAAATGTACTAACTGCGGTCTCATTTATTCAAACCCTCAACCTATTCCATTTGATCTGCAAGACCATTATGGAATGCCTCCAGAAGACTATTGGAAAGATGAATACTTTGTTTGGAATCCAACCTATTTCAGTTCTCAAATTCAAGAAGCAAAAAAACTGTTAGATTTTAAACCAGGTATGAAAGCCCTTGACATTGGTGCAGGTTTAGGAAAAGCAATGCTCTCAATGGAAAATGAAGGTTTTGACGTATACGGACTCGAACCTTCTATCTCTTTTTATGAAAGAGCCATCTCTAAAATGGGAATAAAGAAGGAAAAACTAAAATTGTGTGCAATAGAAGATGCAGACTATGAACCAGAATTCTTTGACTTTATAACTTTTGGTGCTGTTTTTGAACACTTATACGAATCATCAAAGTGCCTTGAAAAAGCATTCAGGTGGTTAAAACCAAATGGCATAATTCATATTGAAGTTCCCTCATCAAAATGGCTGATAGCAAAACTTATAAATTTTTATTATAGACTCATAGGAACAAATTATGTAACACACCTGAGCCCTATGCATCCTCCCTTTCATTTGTACGAGTTTGATTTAAAATCCTTTATAAAATTATCACAAAAGTTAAAATTTAAAATAGAAAGTTATAGATACGATGTTGGCTCAATTTACCATTTCCCCAAAATTTTTCACGGAATACTAAAAACCTATATAAGGGCAACAAACACCGGTATGCAACTAACAGTATGGTTAAGAAAGCAATAAATTCAACATTCATTCCAGCGTTAATGCTTGCGACATCCATTTGAGCTCAAATAAGCAATCCGTACGGTGATCAAACAGTAACCTCATGTTTCGTTTACATTACACGCGGGCGGACCGCTACGAATACAAACCTATAAGGTCTGAAAGACCTATAGGTTTTAAGAAGAAAATACTATGAAATATCAAGACCCCTTTGAGCCTGAAACTTTTTACCACATTTTCAACCACGCAGTTGGAAGTGAAAATCTATTTCGTACTGATGATAACTATCAATATTTTCTCAAAAAGTACGCTGAATATACTGAAAGTGTATGGGAAACATATGCTTACTGCCTGATGCCCAATCACTTTCATTTTCTAATAAAAGTAAAACCTATTCACTTATTGCAGCAGCTACCCAAATTTTCGGGCAGTACACACAAGTTTGTGATGCAAAAACTAAGTAATTTTCTCAATGCCTATGCTAAAGCCTGCAGTATCAAGTATCAACGGAAGGGTGCACTCTTTCTGGATTATACCAGACGTGTTGCAGTAAAAGAAGACAGTTATTTTACTACTTTGGTCAATTACATTCACCAAAACCCTGTTCATCACGGCTTTTGTAAAAGTTTGGACGAATGGAAATACTCTTCCTACCAAGCCCATACATCCGAAAAAGCAACCAAGTTACAAAGAGAATATGTGTTGAATTGGTTTGGCGGTAAAGCAGGTTTTGAGCGATTTCACAAAGAAAATTTAGCTGCTTTGCAGGACGATTTAGAGTTTTTGAGTTAAATTTAAAAACCTTATAGGTTTGATAAACTGAACAGCCCATTTAATTTTGCCCAAGCGCATAGAAGCCCAACCACCACTCAATACAAATAGTTGCTTGCATAGAAAATCATTTTCTAAATTATTATTCGTATACTTGCGAATTATAAAACAACAAAGATGGCAAGAGCTACTAAGAACAATTATTTCACCGAAGAGCAAAAACTGACAGCAAGGTTTGCAAAAGCATTAGCACACCCTGTTCGTATTGCTATTTTGGAATTGCTCAATTCCAAGGCGTGTTGCTATCACGGAGATATGGCAGAAGAACTACCTATCGCTAAATCAACACTCTCTCAACACTTAAAAGAGTTAAAAGACGCAGGATTGATACAAGGTGATATTACGCCACCCAACGTCAAGTATTGTATCAACAGAGAAAATTTCAAACTTGCTAAAGTTTTGCTCAACAAGGTTTTGGAATAATTTTTTTTAAAATGTTGTTCGTAGATTTGCGAAATACGAATTATTGTTCGTATATTTACGAACAGAATAATCAAAACACCAAAAACATGAGACAGATAAAAGTATTAGGTCCGGGTTGCCCAAAGTGCAAAGCCACTTATGAAAATGTGCTTGAAGCTCTCAAGCAAACCAACGTGGAGGCTCACGTGGAAAAAGTAGAAGACATTGAAGAAATGATGAAGTACAATGTACTTACTACCCCAGTTTTAATGATTGATGAACAAATCAAAATCAAAGGCAGGGTTGCTCAAGTGAGCGAAATTGTTGAACTCTTAAAAAAATAAAGCCATGAAAAATCAAACCTTAGTAAAAGAAATTTGCCCCACCACCACACAAGAGTGGGTAAAAAACGGAGCATTGTTAGTAGATGTGCGTGAAAAAGATGAAGTGGCACAATTAGCTTACGATGTGCCAAACATCATCAACATTCCTTTAAGCGAATTTGAAGAACGCTACACCGAAGTACCAAAAGATAAAAAGATAGTAATGGTTTGTAAAGGTGGCGGAAGAAGCCTTAGAGCTGCAGGCTTTTTAATCAATCACGGCTATGACCCAGAGAAAGTGGTAAATATGAAACTGGGTATGGACGGATGGGTTGAAAGGGGGTTCCCAACCAAGGGAGATATATCCTCCTACAAAAGGCAATCAGCTGGCTGTTGCGGTACATCAAGCACTCTAAAGCAGCATTCCTGTTGTGATAACAGCTTCAATAGTGATGGAAGTAAATGTTGTTAAACAAATAGCATAGCTATGGAACCACAATTAGTATCAATTATCACTTGCCCCGTTTGCGGATATAAAAAGGAAGAATTGATGCCCACGAATGCCTGTCAATTCTTTTATGAATGTGAAAATTGCAAAACGATATTAAAACCAAAGGAGGGAGATTGCTGCGTGTATTGCAGTTACGGCTCTGTAAAATGTCCGCCTGTACAAATGAGCAATAATTGCTGTTCTTAAAATGATAAACCATGTTCGACTGGATACAGCATTTTGCTGATTGGCTGATTTATTCTGTTTTCGGAATAGGAGCAGATACCCATTTAGGCACAGCCTTAAATTTCTTTGTGTACGACACATTGAAAATTCTTATTCTATTGTTTTTAATTGTGTCTTTGATGGGAATTGTGAATGCTTATTTTCCCATTGAGCGCCTCAAAAACTACCTGAACAGAAAAAAACTGTATGGGCTTGAATATTTATTTGCTTCCATCTTTGGAGCCATAACGCCTTTTTGTTCTTGTTCCTCTGTCCCTTTGTTCATTGGATTTGTACAAGGTGGCATTCCATTGGGTGTAACCTTTGCTTTTCTCATCACTTCGCCCTTAGTGAATGAAGTGGCAGTTGCTATGTTTTTGGGAATGTTTGGCGTAAAAGCCACTTTGATTTACGCTATATCAGGCATTTTATTGGGTACGATTGGCGGATGGCTTTTAGGAAAATTCAACCTTGAACCTTTACTATCCGATTGGGTGAAAAAAATTCTTGAAAACAAAATGCAACAAGGCGAATATGAAGCAGAAAAATTGACTTTTCGCCAGCGATTGCCAGACATCACCCGTGGAGCTTGGGATATTGTCAAAGGAGTTGTGCTGTATGTCGTTATCGGTATTGCCATTGGTGCCGCCATGCACGGGTATGTTCCGGAAAATTTTTTCGAAGCGTATTTGGGTGGTGGTCAATGGTGGACAGTTCCATTAGCTGTTATTCTTGCCGTGCCTATGTATGCCAATGCAGCAGGAATTGTTCCTGTCATTCAAGTATTTGTTGCCAAAGGTGTGCCACTTGGTACAGCCATCGCTTTTATGATGGCAACAGTAGGCTTATCTATCCCCGAAGCTACTTTACTAAAAAAAGTAATGACCATGAAATTGATTGCCATCTATTTCGGCGTGGTTACATTATTCATCATCCTTTCGGGATTCCTATTCAATATTTTACTGTGAAATCAAAAACGGATATACTACTCGAACTTTGGATAGAATCCAGAACTAGATTTACCAACCAGTTAGAAAATCTAACTGAAAGCGATTTGCGAAAGAAACTTGGTGCTTCTCCCAATTCTGCAGGCTTTCTCATTCGCCATATTGGAGATGTAGAATTGCTTTTTGCTAAGAATGTGTTTGGCGACAGTTCTGTAAAAGTAACTGCAAAAACAGTGATTGAAAAACGAGACACAAGCGAATGGACAGATTTGCAAGCCTTGAAAAATTATGTATCTGAATCATTCGATAAGTTAAAAGCCATCGTTGAAAAACAAACCGATGCAGATTGGGAAACTCAAATTACGACCAAAGAATTTGGTACTAAAACCAAAGCAGAAGCTTTTGGTAGAATAATTTCACATACTGCATACCATGCAGGACAGTTGGCAATCATCAATAAATACGGAAACATTTAAAATTCAAATACAATGACCACATAAAATACCAGTTTCTTATTGTGTATCTATTTCAAAAGAATATGAAAGCTTTTTGGTTTGTAATACTTTTAGCCTTTACTTCTTGCAACACTTCGGACAAATATCCAGCTTTTGAAACCATCGACACTGACTTTTCAAAAGGACGCTTGAAGCAAAAACAAACAATCACGATTAAAGACATAGAAAAATTTCACGGTCATTTGTGTGACGGATTGGTTGTGGGGGCATTGGCAATGCAAGAAGCAATGAAAGAGCTTTACCCAAACCAACCCATTGACAGAACAAATTTGCGAATTGTGAGCAAACCATCACCTTGCCTAACAGATGTTGCCATTTACCTAACAGGTGGACGATACCAATTCAACACGTTTTTTGCAGATACAGCAATTGAAGGACTTTACATCATACAACGAATTGACAACTTAAAAACGGTTTCAGTTTCCTTAAACAGTGGTGTAAAACCAACAGCAATCGATAGTTTAGGAAATCTCGCCATTCAACAAAAGCTTTCCCCTTGCGACCTTGACTACTTGCGGAAACTGGAAGACGATTTTACTCAAAATTTAATCCAATCAGATCCGACAAAACTTTTTACGGTCAAAGAAATTCAGCATTTCAAATGGAATCCTAAAACCAAAAACGATTACTTGAAGACAGATATAATAAACAAAAATCTTCCTGAATGCAAATAGCCCGCCGCGAACCTACGCACGACAAAATCTTATAATAGGAACGAATAATCAAAATCCAGAAAATAAGGGCGAAGGTACAAAAGCATAACCGTTACCACAAACCTATTTTCAAAGCACAAGGTGGTTATAAATCTTAAAAAACAACGCCATGTAAATACGTTATTAAACTGGTTTTTAAATACCAGAATTAAAGCGTTAAAAAATCACATCTTCATTTGAAGATATAAAAAGTTGACCATCTATTGCTTTATAGATGCAGTGTCTATATTACATAGACGCAATAGTTATATTAGCTTTGCGTCTACAAGACATTGTGGGCAATATGAAGACATTCAACTGAGGACAAGGACATCCCCTTTGGACACTAACAAACAACAAGCTTCTCAAAATGAATCGTTTGACGATTGCACGCAAAAAAAAATCAAACTTCTCTCATTAAGTGCGTCTGTACAAGCACTTTCAGAGTTTATTGAATAGGGCAGTGATGATTCAATCAGGCAGACATTAAGCCCACTCAAAGACACAAAAGGAAACCCTAATGCTCGGGTGGCTGGGTGTTCTGTAAATACAAGAAATGTCCTACTTGCTGGTGTTACTGGGGCTGCATATATGGGGGTTAGAGGGGCTATAGCTGGTTGTGCAGTTGGAACAGTTGCCTTACCTTTTATTGGAACTGCAACTGGTTGTGTGGGTGGTGCTGTTTTTGGAGGTGCACTGGGTTTTGTTGAAGGAGTTGGATTGGGAATTGTAGCAGAATTACTAGGAAGTTGTTTTAGATAATGAGAACTATGAAAAAAGCATTTCAATTGATTTTGAACCCTGTAATTGGAATAATCATAGGTTCAATCATATTAATGAAGTTCATGCCATTCGGTACGTTTAATTACAAAGAAATTGGATTTTATCTTTGTATTTTTGGTGCTATCATAATGGAACTAAGTCTTAGGTACGTTCTCAAAAAATACCAAAAAGACTAAATGGGTAAAATAAAGCCCACAACATTGCCTTGGCAAGTGTGGGGCTGACGGAAGTCATTGAACCGTTGTGTATTTTTAAACTGCCGTACTTTCGTGAGCTTTTGTACTTTCAATCCCTCCTTCGCCAATGCTTTTTCGTTGTGCCTCATTGTAAAAAGCCGACCGCACATTCAGGCACATTTGGTTTCCAGACACTCACCGCAAACGCGCAAACCATTAGAGCCAAATAAGCGAAGCGATTGCCAACGCTAATAGAATAGTTATGATGCTGTTGGTGAACTTCTATTCACGAATACCTTTAAAAAAATAAAAAACCTGTGAGTAATTTTGTCAATAAAAACCAAAACAAGAAGAATATAAAAAGTAACTTTGCAATGGTGCATATTTTAATTGTAGAAGACGACCAAAGATTAGCCGAACTCATACAAAGAGCTTTGGAGGAACAGGGCTTTACAACGACTTTGGCATATGATGGACTTTCAGGAAAGAACCTTGCCCTTCAAAATAATTACGATTTAATAATTACCGACATTATATTACCGAAAATAAACGGATTGGATTTATGTAAACAAATACGAGCAATCAAACCCGACATACCCATTATTATGCTTACAGCATTAGGCACAACCGACGACAAAGTGGAAGGTTTTGACGCAGGGGCAGATGATTATTTGGTGAAACCATTTGAAATGCGTGAACTGTTAGCTCGCATTCGTGCATTGTTGAAGCGACAAAATAAAACCGCAAAACATTCAAACAATATTTTAAGATATGCTGACCTTGAAATGAACCTTCACACCAAAGTTGTAAAACGAAACCAAACAGAAATAAGCCTTACTCCAAAAGAATTTAAACTTTTAGAGTACATGTTGCAAAACCCTGAACGAGTGTTATCAAGAGCAGAAATTGCCGAAAAAGTTTGGGATACGCATTTTGATACAGGCACTAACTTCATTGATGTTTACATCAATTATTTGAGAAAAAAAATTGATAAGAATTTTGATAAAAAACTCATTCATACCAGACCGGGAATGGGATTTATTTTGAAAGCAGAACAATGAAAATCAGAACACGGCTTACTTTATTATTCACACTCATTACTGCTACTATTTTGTTGGCATTTGCTTCTGTCATTTACATTTCAGCAAAGGGAAACCGTGAAAAAGAATTTTATTCTTTATTAAAAAAAGAAGCCCTCACCAAAGCCAACTTGTTTTTCAACGCAAAAGTAGCACCCCAAACGCTTCAGGATATTTACAAAAATAACAGGCAAATTTTAAACGAAGTTGAAGTAGCTATTTATGACAGCAGCTATAATTTACTTTATCACGATGCCGTTGATATTGATTTTGTGAAGGAAACCTCTGAAATGTTGAAAGAAATTTATCAAAAGGGTGAAATTAAATTTTATCAGGGAGCTTGGCAGGTAGTGGGTATTCGCTATGCTTTTCAAAATAAGAATTATATTATTACGGCTGCAGCTTATGACCAATATGGTTATAGTAAGTTGAATAGTCTGTTAAAGAACATTTTTGTTGTTTTTATTATATCCATTTTATTCATTTACGTTGCAGGGCTATATTTTTCAAAAAAGGCGTTAGACCCGATAAAAGAAATCACCAATAAAGCAAAAATAATTTCTGCCACCAACCTGGACTTGCGATTGAAAAGCAATGGCAGCAAAGATGAACTGGCAGAACTGACAAATACATTCAATGAAATGCTGAACCGACTGGAAAATTCTTTTGATGCGCAAAAGAATTTTGTTTCTAATATTTCCCACGAATTGCGAACGCCACTTGCAGCCATTATCACAGAATTAGAACTATCCATCAATAAAGAACGAACTATTGAAGAATACAAAACAGCCATACAGAACGCTCTGAAAGATGCCAAAAAATTAGTTCGCATTTCTAACAGTTTACTCGACTTAGCAAAAGCAAGCTATGACCCATCCGAAATTGTTTTTAAATCGGTTCGCATTGATGAAATTTTAATGGATGCACGGCAGCAAGTACAAAAGGCAAACCCCGAATACAAAATTGATATACATTTTGAAAATGATTTTGAAAATGACAATCAAATATCCGTAAATGGCAATGAATATCTTTTGAAAGTGGCATTTGCCAACCTTATGGAAAACGGATGTAAATTTTCAAGCGATCATCAATGCATCGTTTCCGTTTTGTTTAATGAGGAAATTATTAAGCTAAAATTTACAGATAAAGGCATTGGCATTCCGGAAGATGATTTACAAAACATCTTTACACCTTTTTATAGGGGCGAAAACAAGAAGTTTTCAGAAGGCACCGGCATTGGGCTTTCCCTCACGCTGAAAATTATTCAACTACACAAGGGTTCCATTAGCGTTCAATCCATACAAGCAAAGGGAACAACCTTTACCATTGAGCTGCCTCACATCTAATCCGCTCTAATAAAATTCTAATTTTTTTCTAAAAGGTCTCTAACAGCTTCCAACAAGAGGCTGTTTTATTTTCGCAGCGTCAAAATATTTTAATACATGGATTCAGACCCCATTAGTAATACACGCCAATTCAAAAACTAAACTGCGCAGTGCTTTCAAACTGTGCAAGATAGTTATGGAATTGCGCAAACAGAAAGCAAAATGACAGTATTAGACTTCACCACACGCTTGTCGTTAGCACTCATTCTGGGAGTTGCCATTGGTTTTGAAAGGCAATGGAGGCAGAAGAGTGCAGGTCTTCGCACCAACACGCTGGTGTCGTTGGGTTCGGCAGCTTTCACCCTAATTTCTTTCGCCCTTACTTCCACGGTGGATGCCGATGGTGTTTACAGAGGCGATGCCACCAGAGTTGTTGGTCAAATAGTAAGCGGCATCGGGTTTTTGGGTGCTGGAGTAATATTAAGAGATGGGTTAAGCATTCAGGGGTTAAATACTGCTGCTACCATTTGGTGCTCGGCTGCGGTAGGCGCTTTGGCAGGTGTAGGATTATTTGCAGAAGCAACCATAGTGGCAGTTGCAGTAATACTTACACACTTACTGCTTCGTCCTTTAGGCATAAAACTCGGCAAACTCACTTTCAAAAAGGAAGAAGGTGGTACTTTTTACTATTGCTTTAAAATTCGCTGCAAGGAGCAAGTTGAAAACCATTTGCGGGTATTGATACTGAATGCACTTAAAAACGACAATCACCTTCAATTGCGCTCACTCAAAAGCAGCGATAACGGAAATCCTGCATACACTTATATAGAAGCAGAAATTTTAGCCAATGGAAAACACGACAACGAAATGGAAAAATTGGCAGCCTTGCTTACGCTTGAATATGGTGTAACGCAGGTAAGTTGGGAAATTAATGGGCAACAAAATGATTAAAAGAAGAAAACTCAGTCATCCTGTAGAAGTTGGATTAAGTTTTGGACTAACCTCTGGAGTCATCACCTCTATAGGCTTGATGGTAGGTGTTTACGCAGGCACAGAATCGAAAGAGGCAGTATTGGCAAGTATTGTAACCATTGCCATTGCTGATTCTATGAGCGACGCTTTAGGGATTCACATTGCGGAGGAAAACGAGAACGTTCATTCTACAAAAGAAATTTGGATTGCCACTCTTACTACCTTCTTAGCAAAATGCCTTTTTACAGGCTCATTTCTTATAGCGCTACTATTGCTTGAACTTAAGCAGGCTGTCATTGTAAATGTCATCTATGGACTGTTTTTGTTGGTCGCTTACAACATTTTCGTAGGCAAAAAACAGTCTTCAAAAACTATCAATGTAGTGTTAGAACATGTAATCATAGCTATTTTGGTAGTGATTGCTTCTTTTCTGCTTGGTCAATGGATTAATAAATCATTTTAAAAGCTTTATGAACACCAAAGAACTACACAAACTCGCAAAAGAATTTCAGCACATAGACCAGATTATTGAAATGGTTCCGGTTATGAAAAAGATGCCGGTAGTGGAGGTGGCTGAAATTCTACAGGCTATTGATGAAACCTATTTATTCAACATACTCGACCGCTTTTCATTAGAGCAACAGGCTTTGATTTTTTCAGAGTTTCCAATGGTGAAACAGTTGAACCTATTTAAGACGGTTTCGAAAAAGCGCTTTGCAAAGATATTTGAAAACATGCCTTCCGAAAATCGGGCAGATTTTTTTCAGCATCTCACGCAAGAAGAGCAGTCTTCCTTGCTTCCCTATTTATCAAAAAAAGTTCGGGAAGATGTGATTAAACTCAGTGCCTATCCGCCTGAAACAGCCGGAGGCATTATGAGCACCGATTTTGCTACGGTAGAAAGTCAAATGACCTGTGCAGAGGCCATCGAAAAAGTTAGAAGAGATGCTCCGTCTAAAAAAACGGTGTATTACGTATACGTAGTGGATTCTAATCAGCGTTTGCAAGGTTTTATCACGCTGAAAGACCTGATTATGGCAGAACCCTACACCAAGGTAGAAAATGCCTTGCACCGGGATTTTGTATTTGCCTTTGTGGATGAAGACCGTGAAAAAGTGGCACAACTCATTGAACGCTACGATTTGGTGGCCATTCCCATTCTCAACAGAGAAAATCAGTTGGTTGGAATTGTAACCCACGATGAAGCCATCGATGTGATTCGTGCCGAGCATTCGGAAGATATGCAAAAATTTATGGGCATTGTCCAAGCCAATGAAGAATTTGATTATCTCGGCACCAGTACCTTTAAACATTTCAAAAAGCGCGTGGTTTGGATTGTTTCATTAGCAGCGGTGGGCATTATTTCAGGCATCATCATTCACAGGTATGAAAATGCCTTGGAGAAGTTGCTCATCCTTGCTTTGTATATGCCCATGGTAGCAGATACGGGCGGTAATGCAGGCAGCCAGGCCGCAACGGTTGTAGTGAGGGCACTGGCATTGGGACAAATTACCGTTGGCAATTGGTTTAAAATTCTATGGAAGGAAGCCAAAATTTCTTTGTTGCTGGCGGTTTGTTTAGGGGTGCTCGCTTACGGTAAAGTATTGTTTCTGAGTTGGGAAACGGACATCCCTTCTGACTACTCTTTGCCCGTGATTGCTTTTATGATTTCACTTGCATTGGCTTTGCAGGTAGTAACTGCCACGGTAATTGGTGCCGGATTACCGCTGTTTGTAAAGAGTTTTGGAGGTGACCCTGCAGTTGCTGCAAGTCCTGCCATTACTACCGTGGTGGATATTACCGGCTTGCTCATCTACTTTGGAATGGCTACAATCTTTTTCTCATTATAAATTTTAAAAACAAACAATATGAAAAAATTTACACTCATTATCAGCATTGCTTTAATCAGCACTTGTGCATCTGGGCAAAATGTTGATTCTGTTACCACAAAGAAAGAACTTCCATTTTTCATTGACGATTCGAAAAGAATTCCAGAGTTTGAATTGGAAGATAAAAAAGAAGGCACTTTTGTAACCGGTTTGCCACGCTTTGAATTCGACCCTATTCGTGGATTTGGTGTAGGTGGGAATGTCAATCTTTTTATGAACAAAACAAAAGATGACCCATTTTTTGAGTATACTGCCTATCGACATAGAATCAATGCTGAATTTTTTATATTTCAAAATGGCAGAATTCGCTATGCGCTAAACTACGATGCCCCGTACATTTTCAATTCTAAGTGGAGAATAAGAGCAGATGTAGTACGTTGGGAAGACCCTAATGCCCAATACTGGGGCATTGGACGTTCATCTTTAAACCCCTTACGATTTAGAGATAAAAGAACAGGCATAACAAGAACCTTTAAAAAAGTTGCCGATTATGAAGAAAACCTTGCCCTTGCAGAATTAGGAAGCGATGGAAATTATTACACAGACTTCCACTTTAACCACATGCAGCAAAGAGAACAACTGTATAATGTTGCAGGAGAGCGGGTGATGATGGGAGGTAAACTGCGTCTTTTGTTTGGATATGAAGCATTGTTTACTTCATTTACATCTTACAATGGCTTAAAAGCAGAAGAAGCCTACACACTGGACGGAGTTAAAGTAGAGGCCATCAACAACCCAACACTGGTGGATTTACAAAGGGCTGATGGAACTTGGGATAGATTCAATTTATCAGGTTTTACAAACGGTGATAATTATATGTTCACCAGTATGCTTGCAGGCGCTTTAATGTATGACACCAGAGATTTTGAACCCGACCCATCAAAAGGCATATTTTTGGAATATTCACACGAATACACTGCACCTTGGTTAGGTTCTCAATTTGACTTTAATAAACTTATGGTGCAGGGACAATTCATACACACGTTAAAAAGGTGGAACAACAATAAAGGAAGATTGACCTTTGCAGGTTTAGCAGCAATGGGGTATATCTTCGGTAAAAACATCAACTTCATTGAAATGTGGGATTTGTCCAGTCAGGCAGAGGCAGGCGGCATTTTAGTATTAGGTGGTGGTCGTTCTATAAGAGGTTTTAGAGAAGCTCGTTTTGTGGCACCTACAGTTGCCTTGGTCAATTTGGAGATGCGTGCAAGGCTTTATGATTTTAAACTTCTTAAACAACACTTTGCTTTGGGCATAACCCCCTTCTTTGACTTTGGGAGTGTGTGGGACAGTCCCAGAGATATGAATTTCAAACAATGGAGAGGTGCACCCGGTGTTGGCGCACGTATTGCGTGGAATCAATCAACAATACTTAGATTAGATTATGGTCAAAGTAGAGAAGGAGGGCAATTTTTCTTTGGATTTGGGCATATATTCTAAAAAAGAACCTCACAGGGGGCAAGCATATCCTGCAAAACGTACATAATTGATACGCTATCCATCCCGATAGCTATCGGTTCGTGGGAAGAGCTTGCCCCTTTCCAGCCCGATAAAAAATTTTCAGGCTTGGTATCATAAACCGTGCGTTTTACAATACCGTTCAATTCTAAATCTTTTAGTTCTTTGGAAAGCATACGGGGAGTGATTTTAGGAATTTCCCGTTCCAGTTCTTTGAAACGCTTTTTGCCATAAAGCAAGGAGCCAATAATGGGCAATTTCCATTTCCCATTAATGACGTTCATCGTATCATTAACAGCTAAAACAAAAGTTTCTGAACATTTTTTTACTTGTTCTAATTGTGATTTACTGCTCATTTCATTTTTGTTTTCATGGTCGCTATACCAGAGTATATCGCTATACTTTTGTATAGTAGTAACTAAAGTATAGCAAATATAAATATCTTTGTCAAAACAAAAAAATCAATAATAAGAATATGAAAAAAATAGCTGTCTTCGGTGCCACCGGAATGCTTGGAAAGCCTGTAACAGAAGAGTTAATAGCTGCAGGCTTCGAAGTATATGTATGTGCCAGAGATTTGAAAAAGGCAGAAAAGCTATTTGGCTCCAAAGCGAAATATGTGTTGTGCGACCTTAGGGATAAAAATGCTGTAAACAATGCCCTTAAGGGGATGGATGCCGTGTATTGTAATCTTTCTGTTAGTCCAACAGAAAAAGAAAACGATTTTCATCCGGAAAAGGAAGGTTTGCAGTTTATCCTACAAGCTGCAAAAAATCACAACATACAACGCTTAGGATATATATCATCCATCATTGCCAAAGAATATAATAAGAACGATTGGTGGGTGATGCGCCTGAAAAAAGAAGCGATACAAGCCATCAAAAACTCTGGCATTTCTTATTGCATCTTCTACCCTTCGAGCTACATGGAAAATCTGAACAACGGATTTATTCAAGGTAATAAGGTAAACATTGTGGGGAAGCCGCTTTACAAAAACTGGTGGATTGCGGGCAGAGATTACGGCAAACAAGTAGCCCGTAGTTTTCAGGTTTTAGATCCGGCAAGTTCCAGAGATTATGTGGTACAAGGACCAGAAGCGCTCTTTCCCGAAGAAGCGGTGGATATTTTCATTCAACACTACAAGAAACAAAATCTAAAAAAAGCCAAAGCTCCAATAGGACTTCTTAAGTTCATCGGTTTGTTTAATCCCCAATTGGCTTACATTTCAAAAATTCTCGACATCATCAACACCACACCCGAGCCTTTTATGGCACAGCAAACATGGGATGAATTAGGCAAACCGGAAATTACCATAAAAGCCTATGCAGAAAGTCTGAATGAATAACAAACATTTTAAACTTAAAACAACACACGATTATGGAAACTAAGAACAAAACACTTCACATTGTACTTTGGATAGTGCAAGGATTATTAGCAGCCATGTTCCTCATGGCAGGTATTATGAAATCGTTTACACCCATCGAAAAATTAGCCGAATCACTACCTTGGGTAAAAGAGTATTCACCTGCTTTAGTAAGATTTATTGGTATCTCCGAACTACTTGGATCGCTTGGGCTCATACTACCGTCTCTGCTCAAAATTAAACCACAGCTTACGCCCTTAGCTGCATTGGGATTTTTTATCATTATGGTTTTGGCAGCAGTATTCCATTTGATGCGTGCAGAATATGAAGCCCTACCTGTTAATGTTATCATTGGAGCTTTGGCTTTATTTGTGGCTTGGGGCAGATATAAAAAATTACCCATCCAACCAAAAGTATGATGAAACGAGCATGATTCGTTAAACACAAACACGGATGAAAACTCATCATGCGAGTTCCATCCGACCGATTAAAAAAAATTATTTTCGGATGAAAGAATTTTGGAACGAAAGATACCGTAGCGAAGCCTACGTGTATGGCGAAAAGCCTAATGAATATCTGAAAGAAAGCCTTACCCGTTTTACTCCGGGTAAGATTTTATTTCCAGCAGAAGGCGAAGGACGCAATGCCGTGTATGCCGCCCAATTAGGATGGCATGTCTTTGCATTCGACCAAAGCATAGAGGGCAAGAAAAAAGCCTTGAAGCTGGCTGATAAACATAAAGTGAATATCCATTACGATGTATGCGAGTTTGAGGAGGCAAGCTATCCGCCCAACGAATTCGATGCCATTGCCTTGATTTTTGCTCATTTTCCTGCCGATAAAAAGGAAGCATATCATCAAAAGCTCCTAAAATGGCTTAAACCCAGAGGGGTGATTATTTTAGAGGCTTTTAGTAAAAAGCATATTCAATTCAATAGTGTGAACGAAAAAGTAGGAGGACCCAGAGACATCGGTATGCTCTATTCTGCAGAGGAACTGAAAACCTGGTTCAAAGATTTAGAATTTATAGAATTATACGAAACGGAAACCGAGCTCAACGAAGGCTTGTTTCATGTGGGCAGAGGGGCAGTGGTGCGTTGCATTGCAAAAAAACGGTTAATGGATGATGAAATTAAAGCATGAACCGCATAGAATTCATAAAATCTGTTTTAGGATTAGCAGCAATGGGCCCATTAAGCAGTTTTAAACTTTTTACTGACCAGTTACCGGTTCAGGGGAAAAAGATGCCTGTTCTTTTTACCTCCCACGGCAATCCCATGGATATACCGCTTTCACGAGAAGAGCGTCCATTTTGGAAAACACTTTTTGAATTAGGCAAGGAACTGCAAAAAAATTATGAAGTAAAGGCTGCCTTAGTGGTATCCGCTCACTGGTGTACAAAAGGAACATTTGTAAATGTATCGCCCGAACCTAAACAGATTTACGATTATTATGGATTTCCCGAAGAGTATTACAAAGTAATATACAGAGCAAAAGGGGCACCGGAGATTGCTCGCGAAGTAAAGCAATTGGCTCCTGTAGTGCACGAAACCACCGAATGGGGATTAGACCACGGTGCTTGGCCTATGTTGATGCACTTGTTCCCCGAAGGCAATGTGCCTGTTTTTCAAATGAGCATTGACTATTATGCCAAGCCTGAATATCATTATCACTTAGGTCAACAGCTTAAACCTCTTCGTGAAAAAGGAGTATTGATTATAGGTAGCGGCTCACTTATTCATAATCTGTCCTTAGCCATGCGTAAATTGCAAAGCAATGATATGAAGCCTTACGGTTGGGAATTGGAGTATGATGCATGGATTAAAAAACAATTAGACACAAGAAACATTGCTAACATTATCAATTACGAAAATAGCCATAAACTAGGCAAACTGGCAGCACCAACGCCCGACCATTTTGTGCCGGTGCTTTATAGTTTGGGGCTCATGGACAGTAAAGATGAAATAAAGTATTTTTATGAAGATTCAATCAGTCTTCCAGCTTTTAGCGAAAGAAGTTTCATAATAACTTCCTAATGAATTTATTCGTGTGAAATCCTGATGGCTCGCTCTTTTCGCGCCCTGTCGGGTGATAACACCTGCTGCGATAGGGAAAAATTACATGTTTTTTTGAAAATGTGAAAACATGCCTCCATTTCAGTGTTATGCTTCCTTGCAGGACACCGACCACACACAAACCAAAACTTGCTAAAGGGGACGGCTGTCTCACAGCAACGGACGAGAAAGAACAACAAACGCACAACAGCGCAGCAACTGTTGCACAACTTCATTTTCAAGTAAAAGCGCGTTACAAGTTTAAAAAACGCGCGCATCAAAAGCCTTTTGAGCATACTTATTTTTTAGCTTTTCTGCGTTGCGCAAAAAAATCTGAGAGCTCTATGATGGAGCTAATGGAGATTTGGAGAAATAAAGACAGAAAATTTTTTTACTAAATTGCTATAATCACTAAAACGCATGACTTGTAAATGCTACTCGACAATAAAACAAAAACAGAGGACAACGAACACTATAAAGTGTTTGACTTCATAAAGGCGTTTACCGAAGAAGGTGCGCTAGATATTGTTACCGGCTACTTTTCGGGTTAACGCCTTGGCTTTAATGAAAGATGAGATTAATTCAGCCAGTGCCTTAGAAAAGCAAGTAGATGCATTGGGGTATAAGCTGTATGAGTTAACAGATGAGGAGATAAGGATAGTGGAAGGTAAGTAAAAAACTTTCTCCGTGCCCTCTGTGTCCTCTGTGGTAAAACAAATAACTCACCACAGAGAGCACGGAGAGAGTAACACAGAGAAAAAACCTCTGTGCATCTCTGTGTCCTCTGTGGTAAAAACCAAAAATTCAAAAAATGGAAATAAACCAGATTACTGAGAAAATTATTGGTTGTGCAATTGAAGTTCACAGAAATTTAGGTCCGGGCTTGCTCGAGAGTGCTTACGAAGAGTGCTTGTATTATGAACTCAATGAACTCGGGCTAAATGTGAAAAGACAACTCGCTTTGCCATTGATTTACAAAGGCGTGAAATTAGATGCAGGTTATCGTATTGATTTATTGGTTGAAAACAAAGTGATCATTGAAATAAAATCAGTAGACGCAATAGCAGAAATACATAAAGCCCAACTTATGACGTATATGAAACTTGCCAACATAAAAATAGGTTTGTTAATCAACTTTAACGTAAGTCGTTTAAAAGACGGAATCATAAGATGGATTGTTTAATTAACTCACCACGGAGAACACAGAGAAACACTGAGAGAGCAAAACCTCTGTGCCCCTCTGTGCCCTCTGTGGTAAAAAAATAACTCACCACAGAGAGCACGGAGATACACGGAGAAACTCAGAGAAAACTCGTTGTTCCTCTGTGCCCTCTGTGGTAAAAAAATAACTCACCACAGAGAGCACGGAGAAATACAGAGGGCAAAGTCTCTACTAGTACCAGCAGTTTAGAAAAGCGAACAGATTGTTGGTGTATGAACTGCATGAGTTAACGGAGGAGGAAATTAAAATAATCGAAGGAAATGTATAGCCAGCGTAGCAGCCACGGCGCTCAGCACAAGTTTTTACTTTATGGGTGCTCGTGAACGCTTTGCACTTGCTTGGTCGTCGAGCCAAGCCTTCAACCACGTTTTGCAAAAAAGTGTCTGTTTCCACTGGCAACCAACCTACTATCAACGCATACACCCGGTACGCATGAGTTTTGCGAATCCACATGGCAAAATTATTGTTTCACCATTGGTGTTTTAAAAAAAAGTACAAACATGAAAGTTTTAATCATAGAAGACGACCATACGTTGAACAAAAACATTAGTGAAGCACTCAAGGCTGAAAATTACGACGTAACGTCACTATTTGACGGGGCTCTGGCAGAACGGATAATCAAAAGAGAAACATTCGACTGCATCATTTTGGACATTAATCTTCCCGGTAAAAACGGTTTTAAATTATGCAAAGAGTTCAGAAATAGCAATCTTGATACTCCAGTAATTATGTTGACTGCATTCAGTGAATTGGAAGATAAGATTCAAGGATTTGAATGTGGTGCTGACGACTACCTGACAAAACCTTTCTTTATGCGAGAATTGCTGCTTAGAGTAAATGCGTTAATCAAGCGAAAAGGAAAAAATACAAACAATAACGAATCTGTTTTTACTTTTGATGACATTACATTGAATGATGCTACTAAAACTGTATTTAGACAAGGAAAGGAAATTTCTTTAACCCCGAGAGAATATCAAATACTTTTTAAACTAATTCAACAACCCGGAGAAGTTGTTGCAAAAGCAGATTTGGTAAAAGAAATTTGGGGGAATTCTTTTGATGCCAACACCAATACCATTGAAGTGTATATCAATTTTTTACGCAACAAATTGGACAAGCCATTCAATAAGAATACCATCAAAACCAAAGTGGGGTTTGGTTATTACCTTGATACAAAATGAAACGAGCATGATTCATTAAACACACACAAGGATGAAAATTAATCACGTGAGTTCCATCCGACCTATAAACAAAATTATTTACGGATGAAACGAGCATGATTCGTTAATCACAAACACGAATGAAAATACATCATGCGAGTTCCATCCGACCTATAAAAAAAATTATTTACGGATGAAAATAAGGAACAAAATATTACTCTACTTTTCTACCACTGTAATTGCACTTACTATTTTTTCCTCAATCATCATTTATGTGCTTTTTAGTGAATACCGTGAAGAGGAATTTCAACAAAGACAAAAAGAGAAAATTAAATTTACCATTGAATTAATTGCTGAATACAAGGAGCTGAGCGAAAACCTTAGCTCGATAATGGACAAACACACGATTCACGATTTTTATGATGAAAAAATGCTCATTTATGATAGGCAAAAAAATTTAATCTATAAAAGCATTGATGATTTAGAAATTAAAAATGCGGACAGTCTTCTAAACGCCCTATCACCTGCCCAACAGTGGATTGAAACCAAAGAAGGGAAATACGACATTATTGCAGTTTATGTTCAGAACAAAGACAATCATTTTTATGCCATTAGCAAAGCCTATGATGCCTTTGGATATTCAAAATTGGCATTCTTGAGAAACGTTCTTATTGCTATTACTTCCATTATTTCCATAATTGTGTTGATAGTGAACGCTATTTTATCAAATGCAATAGCAAAGCCCATAACAGACTTAGCAGAACAATTAGGAAAGATTGACATTGAAAGTGAGAACCTCCCCGCATTAAAAAGTTACTCAAATACCTACGAACTAAACTATCTCATAGAAAAATTTAACCAACTAATTCAAAAAACCAATGAAGCATTTTCCTTTCAAAAACACACGATTCACCACATATCACATCAGCTAAAAACACCCATTGCCATTTTAGTTTCTGAATTAGAGAAAATTGAGAGAAATGAAAATTCTTTTGCCTTAAAAACAGACATTCAAGCACTCATCGTAAAAGCAAAATCGTTGGGAAATATCATCAACATTTTATTGGAGATTTCCAAAATTGAATCAGGCAGAAAAATCAAGAAACAACTTTTGCGTATAGATGAATTAATTTTTGATACCATTGCTGAATTAAACAGCATAAACCCCGATTTTCATTTCGAGGTAAATTATACACCCAAACAGTTTAGTGAATCTTCACTTGAAATCAACGCCAATGAAGCCTTAATGAAACAAGTATTTCTGAATATTCTCAGCAACTGCATTACATACAGCGACAACGCGAAAGCAACCATACTTTTCGACTGCACTCAATCAAACAAATTAAAAATCATTGTGTCAAATTCGGGCACACCCATCTCTTCTGATGAAGTAAAATTTCTTTTTAACTATTTTTTCAGAGGACAAAACAGCCAAGACAAAACAGGTTTTGGCTTAGGTCTTGTGCTATCCAAAAAGATTTTAGAAATCCACTCGGCAACAATACAATACGCTAATCCATCACCAAATTGGAATACATTTGAAATCACTTTCGCATTAAGCTAAATTTTATTGGCTTTAAGCTCTTTTTAAGGTTGCTCGTTCGATTTTTACACTTCCATTAAGTGTAGGTTAAAATGAGCATACCAAAATACGCGGGAGTTACGATTATTTCTTTCATTTTCTATATTCAGGCTATTGCGCAAGACACCCTGAAACTGAACCGACAGCAGTGTGAAGCTATATTTCTCAAAGAA
The DNA here is from genome assembly GCF_011761635.1 of Thermonema lapsum. Classification (NCBI taxonomy): domain Bacteria; kingdom Pseudomonadati; phylum Bacteroidota; class Cytophagia; order Cytophagales; family Thermonemataceae; genus Thermonema; species Thermonema lapsum. The sequence goes on along the minus strand of NZ_JAASRN010000001.1, from coordinate 1,210,788 downwards.
AATTTATTACTCATTGCTGAAAGGCTGGAAATTTCAAAAGCCGAAGCAATGAAGTTGCAAGCCTCTCTTTGGCCCAACCCAACCGTCTCTTTAGACGAAATAAACCTCTGGGCAACCCAAAAACAATTGGGTGTATTTGGCGAAGAACTGCCGGGGTTCAATGGAGGAAATTTTGGCAGAAATCAACAAATCAGTTTTTCGATTGAGCAACTTATACTCACTGCCGGAAAACGCAAAAAGCTGATGGCTTTAGAGCAAGTGAATGTTGATAAATCACAACAGTATTTTCAAGATTTGCTTCGCCATTTGAAATATGAATTCCGCCTGCAATTGACACAACTTCAATACTTACAATTCAAACGAGCCATTTATCTCAATCAAATCAGCAGCGTAAGGCAACTTACTCATGCCTACCAAAGACAAGTGGATTTAGGCAACATTCCCAAAGGCGAATATATTCGCTTGAAAGCCTTAGAGTTAGAAATCTCTAAGCAAATCAACGAGCTGAACAAAGAAATTAACGAAGTCCAAAAAGAACTCAAACTGCTGATGCGATTACCCGCCAATGTGTATTTAATTCTATCGGATGATGACTATTTGAAAAATATAGAATCGTTTAAATCATTGAGTTTGTCTGCCTTGTTGGATACTGCAAAATCAATCCGACCTGATTTGAAATTGGCAGAATTAGAGCAAACCTATTTCAGCAAATTGTATGCCTATGAGAAGGCTCAACGAACGCCTAACCTGACCTTAAAAGGCGGTTATGACCGTGGCGGTAACTTTATGTATAATTTCGTCGGCTTTGGTGTGGCAATGGATTTGCCCATATTCAACAGAAATCAAGGCAACATCCGCTATGCGAATTTGGGCATCGAACAATCCAAAATCCTCTACGAACAGCAATTCTTAACAGTAGCGAATGAAATAGCCCTAGCTTGGCAGAATTTGAATACTTCTATCCGGTTTTTCGAAAGCATTGAACCCAACTACGAAAAAACCCTGGACGATTTGCTCAATGCTTACACCAAGAATTTGGCTAATCGCAGCATAAGCTTGTTGGAATACCTTGACTTTTTGGATGCCTATTTGGAAAACAAAAGAATCATTTTAGAAGCAGCAAAAGACGTGAACGACAAAGCAGAAGAATTGAATTTTTCATTAGGCATAGACTTAATTAAATAAAACATCGATACACAATGAGCAGCACATTATTAAAGAATACAATCATCGGCTGTTTGGCAATCACTTTTATTTTGGGCAGTTGCAGAAATTCGGAAGAAAAAATCAACTCAACTGAAAGCAAAAGCTATTGTTTAGACGAAAATTTCAAAGCGAAAATTGAAACAACAAGTCCCATAAAACAAGTCGTAACAGAAACTATACCGCTCACAGGTTCAGTAGAACCCAATCCCGATAAAGTGATTCACTTTGTGAGTTTGGTAAGTGGCATTATTTCCAACACATATTTTTCATTAGGCGACAAAGTAAGTAAAGGGCAAGTATTAGCTGAATTGAAAAGTACGCAACTATTAGAGCTTGAATCACAATTAAAAACCATTGATGCGCAAATAAAAGTAGCAGAAAAAAAACTACAATCCCTTCAATCAATGTATGATGATGGCATTGCATCAGAAAAAGATTTGATGGAAGCACAAAGTCAATTAACCATTTTAAAAGCTGAAAGAGAAAAAATCAATGCCAATCTAAGTCTTTTCAGTGCCAGTGCAGAGAAAGGTGTTTTTTTAATTAAGTCGCCAGCCTCAGGAATTGTTACCGCTAAATCCATTGCTGCGGGGCAACAAATATCGGCAGAAGGCGACCCTTTGTTTACTATTTCTGATTTGAGTGAAGTTTGGGTTTTGGCAAATGTGCATGCTAGCAATGTAAGGAACATTCAAATAGGAATGGAAGTAAACATCAAGACCCTCTCTTATCCTGATGAAGTATTTAAAGGGAAAATTACAACTATTTCACAGGTTTTAGATGCAGATGCCAAAGTGATGAAAGCAAGGATTGTATTGCCAAACCCTGATTTGAAGTTAAAGCCCGGCATGTTGGTGGACGTTACCGCAATCAAAGAACTCAAAACAGAAGCACTGAGCATTCCCACTGCTGCAATAGTATTCGACAACAATCAAAACTATGTAGTAGTCTATAAATCTGATTGTGAAATAGAACTAAGAAAAATAGAAATTCTCACCCAAAGCAACGGCACAACATTCCTATTAAGCGGTTTACGTGAAGACGAAAAAATCATCACAAAAAACCACCTGCTGATTTACGAACAGATTAAAAACTTCAACAACTAGTGGGTATGAAGAAATTTGTTCAAGGCATCGTTGCGTTTTCGCTCAAGAATTCGATTATCGTTTTCTTCCTTACCGCATTACTATTGATTGCAGGGATTATTAGTTATATCCATACCCCCATTGAGGCGTTTCCTGATGTAACGAACACTCGTGCAAGAATCATCACCCAATGGCCCGGGCGAAGTGCAGAAGAAGTAGAGAAATTTGTAACCCTGCCCATCATGAAGGCAATGAACACCATTCCTAAGAAGGCAAGTGTTCGTTCCATTTCGCTATTTGGTTTGTCGGTTGTTACCGTAATTTTTGAAGATGAAGTGGATGATTTCTACGCCCAACAATACGCTGCCAACCGCTTACAAGGAGTTGATTTGCCTGACGGAGCAGATGCCCAAATTGAACCACCCTACGGAGCAACAGGCGAAATTTTCCGCTATGTGATAAAAAGCAGCCGTCCCATTAAAGAATTAACCGCTATTCAGGATTGGGTCATTGAAAGAGAATTGGTCGCTGTTCCGGGAGTAGCAGATGTGGTGAGTTTTGGTGGGGAAGAGAAAATCTATGAAATCAAAATCAACCCCACCCAATTAGCAAACTACGATTTATCACCTTTGGAAGTTTTTGAAGCCGTATCAAAAAGTAATATCAACGTGGGCGGTGATGTGATTGAAAGAGGTTCGCAAGCCTATGTGGTGCGTGGGGTTGGGCTTTTAGAAAGCGTCGAGGACATCGAGAACATCTTGATTAAAAACAAAGGAACGACGCCTATTTTAGTGAAGCATGTAGCAGAAGTAAAAGTTTCTGCCAAACCAAGATTAGGCGTTGTAGGCTTGCAAGACGAGGATGATTTGGTGCAGGGCATTATAATAATGCTTAGGGGCGAAAACCCAAGCGAAGTAATTGCAAGAGTTAAAGAAAAAATTGCAGAATTGAATGAAAGGATACTGCCAAAAGACGTAAAAATTGAGCCTTTTATTGATAGAACAGAGTTGGTAAATGCCACTGTAAACACCGTTAGCAAAAACCTTATCGAAGGTATTATTCTCGTTTCCGTTATTGTTTTCATCTTTTTGTTCAACTGGCGAACTACCCTAATTGTAGCTTCGGTGATTCCTCTTTCTTTTCTATTTGCCATTTTAATGCTTCGCATACAAGGATTGCCCGCCAACCTGATTTCAATGGGTGCTATTGATTTTGGCTTATTGTTGGAAGGAACCCTGGTGATTGTAGAAGCTGTATTTGTAGCAATGGAGCGAAAAGCCCACCATTTAGGAATGGAAAGGTTTAACCGCATCAGTAAAATGGGCTTGATAAAGAAAAGTGCAGGAAGTGTTGCTACCTATATCGTGTTTGCCCAAATAATTTTGATTGTAGCCCTGCTGCCTATTTTCTCTTTTCAAAAGGTAGAGGGGAAAATGTTTTCACCTTTGGCATTTACGCTGGGTTATGCTTTATTGGGCTCACTCATTTTAAGTATTACCTATGTTCCTGCCTTATGCAAAATACTGCTCACAAAAAATATTGTTGAAAGAGAAAACTTTATTTCCCGTTTTTTGCGTAACAGTCTTTTCAACCTCTTTTTGTGGAGCAACCGAAGAAGAAGAATTACCCTCATTGGTTTTGCTTCGATACTGACCATTTGCGCAGTTGGTTTTGTCTTTTATGGGTCAGAATTTATTCCTAAACTTAATGAAGGAGCCATCTATGTGCGAGCAACTTTACCCAACAGTATAAACCTTGAGGAAGCCAAACGCTTAGCCGAAGAAATGAAAGCCAAGTTACGAGAGTTTGAAGAAGTAAAATTTGTACTGAATCAGGTAGGACGCCCCAACGATGGTACTGACCCAACCGGCTTTTTTAATATAGAATTTCACATTCAGCTTCACCCCGAAAAGGAATGGAAGCGCAACATTAAAAAAGATGATTTGATAAACGAAATGAGGAGGGCTTTACAAGCCTATCCGGGAATTGTTTTTGGATTTAGCCAACCCATTCAGGATAATGTGGAAGAATATGTAGCAGGAGTGAAAAGCTCGTTGGTGGTTAAAATTTTCGGAGACGATTTATTTGAATTGGAAAATTATGCAGAGCAAGTAGCCAATGTTCTAAGGAGTGTAGAAGGTATTACCGACTTGAACGTATATAGAAACATAGGGCTTCCTGAACTACGCATCAAGTTAGATGAGAAAAAAATGGGCAAATATGGTGTGGCAATGGCGGAAGCACAGGCTGTAGTGGAAATGGCAATCGGTGGTAGGGCAGCCACTACCTTCTATGAAAACGAACGTATGTTTGATGTGCGCATTCGCTTTCAAAAGGAATACAGAGACAACCAGCAAAAAATTGGAGAAATTCTTATCCCAACAATGGATGGTAAAAAAATCCCTTTGCGTGAAATAGCAGACATCAGGTTCGTTACCGGTCCTACCTTTATTTACCGTGAAGGCAGCAGCCGATACATAGCCGTTGGTTTTAGTATCCAAGGTAGAGATTTAGGTAGCACCATAGCAGAAGCGAAAAAGAAAGTAGAGGAAAACGTTCAATTGCCAAAAGCAAACAAATTGGTTTGGGCAGGAGAATTTGAAAGCAAAGAAAGAGCAAGCAAACAATTGGCTGTAATTGTGCCTGCTGTGCTGGTATTGATATTGTTCTTACTCTACTTCAATTTTGGAACCATCAAAGACACGCTCATTGCGGCGAGTACTATTCCTTATGCTTTTATTGGTGGTTTTATTTCGCTTTGGGCTACACAGACCATTTTTGGAATTTCAGCTGGCATTGGATTTATCATTTTGTTTGGGGTGAACACTATCAATAGCATCATTCTCATAGCCGTAATGAAAGAGAACATGCGAAAAATGAGTTTACACGAAGCTATTTCAAATGGGGTTTACAGCCGCATTCGTCCCATTTTAATGGTTGCCTTGATGGGTTCAATGGGATTATTGCCTGCAGCTTTGTCAACAGGAATGGGGTCAGAAATTCAAAAACCTTTAGCCATTATGATTGTGGGAGGTTTAATTATCTGCATGATATTGTCCTTGACTGTATTGCCACAGGTTTTCTATTGGGCATACCGAAAAACAGAAAGATAGTGGGGCAGAGCCGTGAGCTTCTATTAGAGAATCCGCTGTTGCGTTGTGGTTTGTTGCTGGCAGGCGCCGAAGAGGGTTTGAGAAATGGGGAGCAAGAAGGCAATACAAGCAAGCCCTGGCAGGTTTTCAAAACCTGTCAGGGCTTCGCTCTGTCTGCTTCAATCAATAAACACCTTGCGAAAGGTAAAGGTAATAAAAGGCGGAATACACCGGAACGACACATGAGCCAAGTCGAGTGAGGGCTTGCGGAAAATAAGGATTATGAGCCCTCTTCGGCTTCGACTTTTTTCAGCTCTTCATCAATAATTTTTTCAATAAGCTCGCGCTGGCGCTCATTTAAGGTGTTGTCTAATTGAGCTTGTCGCTTCATAAAGCGCAGCATGGCGTTTTTCTTGATTTCGTATGCGATGAATACCGTGTATTCCCCCGACTTTTTATTGAAATACTTCTTCTCGCCAATTTTTCGCAGGTCGGCAATGGGGGTGTTCATTACTTGGCGCACCAGACTTTGAAATTTGTCGGCAATCTCGGCTGCACGCTCGTTGCCGGTATCGGCTAAGTATTGGTCGGCAACCTGTTTCATGGTGGTGTTGACCTGACCGGCTAAATAAGTCTTGGCTTCGAGGTCAGCCTTGGCACGGGCAATGTTATCTTGCGTACTGGTGCCTTTGCCTGTTCCCCGCCAGAATCGGTTGTTCGATTTGTAGGCACTGCCCTGGAAAGGTTCGCTCACGCGGGTACCTAAAACTGACGAACAGCCCCAAGCCATCATAAGCAGGAGGGCGGCATAAAGCATGTAGCTGCGTTTCATAATTCGTTTCATTTACCTGTTAAGGTAGTAAAAATTGTGCCAATCTATTTATGTGCCCCTTGGGCAAACCAGAGGTAAAGTAATACAAGCAAGACCTGGCAGGTTTTCAAAACCTGTCAGGTCTTTGCTCTTTCAGCAAATTGAGGTGCTGGTTGATAAAATTCTTGCTGACAAAAAATAAGGTAAAAATACCGATACAGGGGAGCGGGAAGTAGATGCTTTGGTGTATGAACTGTATGGGTTAACAGAGGAGGAAATAAGGATAGTAGAGGGTGGATAAAAAAACTTCCTCTGTGTTCCTCCGTGCCCTCTGTGGTAAAATAATACAAGCAAAACCTGTCAGGTCTTTGCTCTTTCAGCAAATTGAGGTGCTGGTTGATAAAATTCTTGCTGACAAAAACAAGGTAAAAATACCGATACAGGGGAGTGGGAGCGGGAAGTAGATGCTTTGGTGTATGAACTGTATGGGTTAACAGAGGAGGAAATAAGGATAGTAGAGGGTGGATAAAAAAACTTCCTCTGTGTTTCTCCGTGCCCTCTGTGGTAAAATAATACAAGCAAAACCTGTCAGGTCTTTGCTCTTTCAGCAAATTGAGGTGCTGGTTGATAAAATTCTTGCTGACAAAAACAAGGTAAAAATACCGATACAGGGGAGTGGGAGCGGGAAGTAGATGCTTTGGTGTATGAACTGTATGGGTTAACAGAGGAGGAAATAAGGATAGTAGAGGGTGGATAGAAAAACTTCCTCTGTGTTCCTCCGTGCCCTCTGTGGTAAAATAATACAAGCAAAACCTGTCAGCTCTTCGCTCTCTTAAGCGTTAGGCGGGCTTAAGAGCCAAATATGAGCAGACTAACTGTAAAAATAATTCGGCGCAAAATGCAAACTACCCAGATAGCCCACACTACGTTTATATTTGTTACAACAACATGAAGAAAGCTCAGCAGTTTGCCTGCGGGCACAACTCTTTCACTAAGCGAGGCACACCTTCAGTTGCGGGGGCTTCAATCATATGCAGGTGGGGATAGCGACGCCAAGAGATGTCGGGGCGCTTGATGTCCACCACATATTTGGGAATATGAGGGGAGGCATAATCAATCAGACCGGCGGCTGGATAAACCACCAGCGAGGTGCCCACAATCATGAATATATCGGCTTGTTCCACTTCGGCAATTGCCTGCTCCATCATGGGCACGGCTTCGCCAAACCACACAATATGTGGGCGCAGCTGACTGCCGTCTTCGGCAGTGTCGCCCCAATGGATGTCCTTATAACCTATATCATAAACGAGCTGTGGATTTTGGCTGCTACGGGCTTTGGTCAGTTCCCCGTGCAAGTGTATGATACGCGACGACCCTGCCCGTTCGTGCAGGTCATCTACGTTTTGGGTAATGATGACCACCTCATAATAGCGTTCCATTTCTTTGAGTGCTCGGTGGGCAGCATTGGGCTGTGCTTGTGCCAACTGACGCCTGCGCATATTGTAAAACTCCAATACTTTTTGCGGATTGCGGTGCCACCCTTCTATAGATGCCACTTCGGCGATGTCGTAGCCTTCCCATAAACCATCGGCATCGCGAAAGGTTTTTAAACCACTTTCAGCACTGATGCCTGCGCCGGTCAGTACGACCACTTTCTTCATGCGGTTGCCATTACCTTTGGGCATACGCCATAAATTTGAGAGCAGATTCCACAAAGCTGTTGCTGTTTAGATAAAAAAATGTGTCGTAGTCTTCAATAAAGATAAAAAAACGTAGAAAATAACGCTACCTCGCACCTCAACTAAATACGTTTGACAGCAAAGCGCAAGGGCAGGGCTATCATCCATGCCGTCAATACTACAGCACCTACTATTACATAAGGCGTGGGGTCAAGATTCAAATAAGTAACGGTATTGTGGTGCACAAACTGATACACAAACCAACAAAAAAGGGCATTGACCCAACCGGCTAAGCCATTTGCCCATCCACGCAGTATTTGAAAGGTAGCTTGCACGTGGGCTTTGTCTTGAGTCCAAAACGAAGCTATGGCAAGGCGGCGTACGGGTATCTGTGCCACAAACTGCACGAAAAGCACTATCAAAAGGTTGAATAAAACCACGAAGCCGGCAGTTACATAAAAAAACTGACCTTTATGAAAGGCTTCGATGGGTTGCTGAAAGTCGTTGAAACGAAAGCCTACTACCTCTGGTAGCAAACTGTAGCCATACAAAAGCACCACCACAAATGCCAGCAGAGAAATACGCTGAAAAAGCGTCATGAAGGTTGTCATATGCTTGATGTTTACTAGATGAACAGCCTTGCAAACTTAAATAAGTTTAAGCTTTTGTTAAAGCAAATGTTTGGACGAAAGCCTGAATATTTCCACCTTGCTTTTTCGCTTCAATAGAAGGCTTTTGTTAGTTTTGCACTTAATCAACAAATATTTGAACTATGTCAATAAAAGTAAGACGTGAAGACGCGCTGAACTATCACCGGGAAGGGACGCCCGGTAAAATCGAAGTGGTGCCAACCAAGGCACTGAGTACACAACTCGACTTGGCGCTTGCCTATTCGCCGGGTGTAGCGGAGCCCTGTAAAGAAATTGCCGAAGACAAAGAAAAAGTATATGAATACACAGCCAAGGGCAATTTGGTAGCCGTGATTTCCAACGGAACGGCTGTTTTGGGCTTGGGTGACATAGGTCCTGAGGCTGCTAAGCCTGTGATGGAAGGAAAGGGAGTGCTGTTTAAAAAATTTGCTGGTATCGACGTCTTCGACATAGAAATAGATTGTAAAGACCCCACCGAGTTTGTAAAGATAGTCAAAGCATTGGAGCCTACTTTTGGAGGCATCAATCTGGAAGACATCAAAGCGCCCGAGTGCTTCGAAATAGAAAAGGCACTGCGTGAGCAAATGAACATACCGGTCATGCATGACGACCAGCACGGCACTGCCATCATCTCGGCTGCCGCTTTGCTCAATGCTTTGGAGTTGGTGGGTAAGTCTATCGAACAAGTGCGCATCGTAATCAACGGTGCCGGTGCTTCGGCTATTGCCTGTGCCAAGATATATGTGAGCTTGGGGGCTCGGCACGAAAATATAGTGATGCTCGATAGCAAGGGGGTCATACGCAAAGACCGCGACCACTTAGACCCTATGAAGGCTGAGTTTGCTACCAGTTTAGACCTACACACCCTCGAAGAGGCGATGAAAGGCGCCGACGTGTTCGTGGGCTTGTCTCGCGGCAATGTAGTTAGCCCTGAGATGCTCCTGAGTATGGCAGACAATCCCATCGTGTTTGCTTTGGCAAACCCCGACCCCGAAATAGCCTACGATTTAGCTATGAAGACCCGCCCTGACGTGATTATGGCAACAGGGCGTTCCGACCATCCCAACCAAGTGAACAACGCCTTAGGATTTCCCTACATCTTCCGGGGGGCATTAGACGTGCGCGCCACCGAAATAAACGAAGCCATGAAATTGGCTGCTGTGCGTGCCATTGCCGAACTTGCCAAGCAGCCGGTGCCCGATGCCGTAAGTCGTGCTTATGGCAATGAAACCCTTTCCTTCGGAAAAAACTACCTGATACCCAAGCCGCTGGATTACCGTTTGATAACGACCATATCGCCTGCAGTGGCAAAAGCCGCTATGGAGTCGGGAGTGGCTCGCCGCCATATAACCGACTGGGCTGCTTATGAGGTAGAGCTGCAGGAGCGCATCGGCATAGACCAAAAGCTTATGTCAACCATCATCCAGAAAGCCAAGAATAACCCCAAACGGGTGGTTTTTGCCGAAGCCGACAACCCCAAAATACTGAAGGTGGCGCAGGTGATTTCTGATGAAAATATAGCCAAACCCATTCTGCTGGGCAACCGTCAAAAAATAGAACAGATAGCCGGAGAACTGCATTTAGACCTCTCGGCTTGTGTAATCATAGACCCCGCCGAAGAGGAAGAGCGTCGTGAGCGTTTTGCCCAAATCCTTTACCAAAAACGGCAAAGACGTGGGGTAACCCTCTACGATGCGCGTAAACTGATGTTTGACCGCAACTACTTTGGCGTGGCGATGCTGGAAGTCGGCGAAGCCGATGCTTTCATTTCGGGTTTGACCAAGAACTACCCGCGGGTTATTCGTCCGGCTTTGCAGATAGTCGGGGCACGGGCACCTATGAAGCGAGTAGCCGGCATGTATATCTTGCATTCCAAACACCGCACCTTGTTCTTTGCCGATACCACCGTAAACGAAAACCCGACAGCAGAAGAGCTTGTCGATATCATCAAGTTGACGCAGCGCGGGGTGCAGTTCTTTGGTTTTGAGCCGCGTATGGCGGTTTTGTCTTACTCGAACTTTGGCTCTGCCGAAGGAGCAGTGCCCGAAAAAGTGCAAAAAGCAGTGGCTTTGGCAAAAGAGCGCTATCCCGACATCATCGTAGATGGCGACATTCAAGCCAACGTGGCGCTGGATGTGCAACTCTTACGCGAAAACTATCCTTTCAGCGAGCTGGCAAAAGAAGGTGCCAACACCTTGATTTTCCCCAACCTCGAATCTGGTAACATTGCCTATAAGCTGCTGCAGGAAGCCGGCGGCTTGGAAGCCATTGGACCTATTTTGCTGGGCATGAACAAGCCAGTGCACATCTTGCAGCTGGGTAGTTCTATCCGTGAAATCATCAACATGGTGGCGATTGCAGTGGTGGACGCACAGCGCCGCGATAGAGTAGAAAAAAAGCAGATGCCTGATTGACAAGACACCCTCACCGGACGGTTTGCCATGCTGCTGCCGTCCGTTTTTTTGGATTATCCCTGTACAGATTGTGCCTCTTGCAGAAAGCTATTTTTTTGGGGGAAGCCAACAAATAAGTTTTTCAGATAAGAGCCTGCCAACAGTAAAAACTTGTGTAAGTTGGGTACCCGCACCCGCTCTTGCATGATGGTGCTTGCCGGCAGTTTGCGTATTTTATCGAATAGCTTAGTATAATAAACATAAGCCAGATAAACCCCCAAACGTGTCCCTTCGGGCAAATGGCAGATGCCTTCATATCCGGCTTGAAAGTCAGCAGCTATTTCGGCTTCTATCTGTTTTTTTTCATCCTCGCTGAAATGCTCAAAGTCAATATTGGGGAAGTAGGTGCGTCCTCGTTCCACGTAATCGCTGCGCAGGTCGCGCAAAAAATTGATTTTTTGAAAGGCAGCCCCCAAGCGGCGAGCCGGCTCTTTCAGCAAGTCGTAGAGCACTTGGTCGCCCTCGCAAAACACACGCAAACACATCAAGCCTACTACTTCGGCAGAGCCGTAAATATAGGTCTCATAGCTTTGACGGTCGCAGCGCTTGAGCCACAAATCCATTTCCATGCTGTGTAGGAAAGCGTCAATGAGGGGGCGCTCAATGCCATATCGGCGCACAACCCATTGAAAGGAATGCAGCACGGGGTTCAAGCTGATGCCTTCTTCTATGGCACGGTAGGTGTCTGCCCGGAAACGTTCAAGCAACTGTTTCTTGTCATGCTCGTGAAAGGTATCCACGATTTCGTCGGCATAGCGCACAAAGCCATAGATGGCGTAAATGGGTGCGTGAAAGCGTTTGTGCAAAGTGCGAATGCCTAAGCTGAAAGAGGTGCTGTAGCGTCGTGTAATCAGCTTGCTGCATTCCAGGGCAGTGTGCTCGTAAAGGTCAAGCATAATGATTGCTTTTTGTTTTAAAATATATGAAAAAAACGGATGAAAGGGCAAATTGTTGGCTTATAAAAATGCTTCTACGAGCACAAAAATGTTTAGCGGCGGTTGTCGTGGTTTTCGAGCATGCTCAGGTAGCTGTGATAGCGAGTATCGGCAATTTCGCCACGCTCAAAAGCTTCCCGTACGGCACAGCCCGGTTCGTGCACATGCATGCAATTGTGAAACTTGCATTCGCCCAAGTACTGCCGCATTTCAGGAAAATAATGAGACAACTCTTGTGGCGATATATCGACCAATCCCATTTCTTTGATGCCCGGCGTGTCTATGATAAAAGTATTTTCCCACAGCTCAAACATTTCGGCAAAAGTGGTGGTGTGCTTGCCTTTTTGGGAATAATGCGATATTTCGGAGGTTTTTAGGTTCAATTCCGGCTTGATGGCATTGATAAGCGACGACTTACCCACGCCCGAATGCCCCGACAGCAGCGATATTTTACCATCGAGCAAGGCGCGAAATTCGTCGATATGATAATGTTTAGTTACAGACGTGTCCAAGCAACGATAGCCTATAGAAGTGTACATATCCATAATCTCGGCTTGGTATGCCAAGCCCTCGTCGGTGAGGATATCCGTTTTATTAAAAACGATGACTGCTGGCACATCATAAGCCTCGCAACTGACCAAGAAGCGGTCGATAAAACCAAAGGAGGTGCGGGGCATTGCCAAAGTGGCAATCAAAATGGCTTGGTCTATGTTGCAGGCAATGAGGTGGGCATGGGCGGTGCGGTGCACCGATTGGCGTATGATGTAATTGCGACGGGCTTCTATGTCCACTATCAAGCCGCTTTTGCTCGCTTCGTCTTCAATTTCGAAGTGCACGCGGTCGCCCACTGCCACAGGATTGGTTGTTTTGAATCCTTTAAGCCGTAGTTTGCCGCGCAGGCGGCACTTGTAAGAATCACCTTGTGGGGTGCGTACGTCGTACCACGAACCGGTAGAACGCAAAACGATTCCTTCCATGCACTTGTTGTTTTTATGTTTTGCTAAGGGGTTTGATATACTACAATGGAATCGGTAAAGATAACATTACTTTCATTAAGTGCACGGTCGGCAATGGAAATACGAAAGCGCAGGGTGTCGTAAGGGTTGAGGGTGTATTGTAGGTCGTTCGAAAAAGCAGGAATGAAAGTCCTGTAGATGATGGTGCCTTCTACCGGGTTGGGCGAGTCAGTAATGGGTCTGATACGCCCGTTGAGTGTAGTACCATTGGGGAGGGCAAAAGGTTGATACCTGCCCGCCACACGCCGCTCTACATCACAAAAATAATTGAAGTAGAAACGGTTGATTTGGTTAGAGTTTTTATCGATATATAGCTGGTAGGGAGGAAGAGTGTCGGCTTGCGATAAGCCGATGTCGCCGTCGCCGTCGGTAAAATCAATAGCTATGATGACCGAGTCGCCCAAGTAAAAGCCGGTAGTAGCGTCGCGTTGTGGAATGGCGCTGATTTCTTTGAATGTGATTTGTGGCGCCAAGGGAAAGCTGGGCTTCTCATAGCACGCATTCAGTAGCAGTGCTATCACACAAACAAGCAGAATGTTATATTTTTGCATATTCATTGTCTTTAAATGCCTTTTGCACTTATGCTTGACAGCCCCGAACGCCGGCAACTCATGCACCGTGTATTAACTCTCTGTGAAGACAGCTTCGAGCCGCTTGCCTTAGAGGTCTTTCGTTATCAATATAAGCACAATGCTGTTTACCGTGCATTCGTTCAGGCATTGGGGGTTGATGCTTCTAAGATAAATAAAATAGAGCAAATTCCGTTCCTGCCGATTGAGTTATTCAAAGAGCAGCGTGTGTTTTGTGAGGGCTTGCCTTCTGTCTTGGTGTTTGAAAGCAGCGGCACTACCGGGCAGCCGCGCAGCCGCCACTATGTGGCAGACCCCGCATGGTATGCTACCGTAAGCCGTAGCATTTTCGAAAGCCAATATGGTGCCTTGTCGAATTTTCATATACTGGCACTTTTGCCTTCTTATCTCGAACGCCAAACCTCTTCTTTGGTATGGATGGTGCGTCATTTTATAGAGCAGAGTGGGTCGAAGGCATCAGGCTTTTACCTCTATAATTACGAGGAGCTTTTGAAAGTCGTACAATGTCTTAAAAAGCAAGCCGATGGGCGTCAAATTTTGCTTATAGGCGTGTCTTTTGCCCTTCTGGAGCTGGCAGAAGGCTACGCCCCGGACTTGTCGGGCGTCATCGTGATGGAAACAGGGGGGATGAAAGGGCGTCGGCAGGAACTGTTGCGTGAAGAGCTGCATGCGCTACTGTGTCAAAAGATGAACTTGCAGCAGGTGCACTCGGAATATGGCATGACTGAGCTGCTTTCACAAGCTTATTCAAAAGGAGAGGGCATCTTCGAAGCACCGCCATGGATGCGGGTTTTGCTGCGTGAGCCCAACGACCCTTTAACACTCAATCCTCATCAAAGAGCTGGCGCAGTCAGTATCATAGATTTGGCTAACATAGATAGTTGTGCCTTCATTGCTACTCAAGACATGGGCAGTCTTTTGCCCGATGGGCGCTTCCGCATTAGTGGACGCATGGACTTTGCCGAGCAAAGAGGCTGTAATATGTTGCTCTGGCAGTGAGCTAAGAGTTGTATTTGCGCCAAGAATATAGTATCTTCATTATCAGAACATTTTGCATGTAAGCATATTCATGAAGTACCGGCTTTTTATTTTTGTTGTTTTGCTTGCGTTAGGTGCTGGGCTGTTGCAGGCACAATACGATGTGGACAGCCTTAAGCAAGCATTGGAGGAGTGCCGGCGCCGGAACGACCCCTTGAAGGAGGCAGAAATATTGAAAAAACTCACGGTTCGTTTCGTAGCCAACGATTCCGTACAGATGCGACTCTATCGTCGGCAGCTGCATGAACTAGCCCGTCGCTATCCGAATAACCATCATATTCAGGCAATCGATGCCTTCATCGAAGCCATTATGCACCACCGCAAAGGAGAGTTTAAAAAAGCCAAAGAATACTACCAAAAAGCAGAGAGTAACTATTGGCGGGCAGGCGACAGCTTGCAGGCAGCCCATATGCGTATGTATGTAGGCAATATGCAGTATGAGCTGGGGGAGTATGCCCGAGCTGTTGAGTCTTTTCTCGAAGCACAGAACATATTTGAAAAAGCCGATGACAAGAGGGGGATGGGTAGGGTATACAAGAACTTGGGGAATGTGTATAACGACGTGGGGGAGTATGAGCTTGCACGCCAGTATCATGAAAAGTCCTTAGAAATAGACAAGGAATCCAATGATTGGGTGGGGGTTATCATCAGCCACAACAACTTAGCTGATGCCTATCGTGGTTTGAAACAATACGACAAAGCACTGGAACACTACCAGAAATATCTCGACATGGCAAAGCAACGTGGTACACGCAAAGGAGTATCGACGGTGCTGCGCAATATGGGCGAGATTTACCTGCTTCTGCAGGATTACGAGCGTGCAAAAGTGTGTTTTGAAGAAGGGTGGCGTGTGGAGCAAGAAACCAATAACAATGTAGCCGAATTGTCTGATTTTTATTTGAACATAGGGCGCTTGTATTATCATCAAAAAGAGTATGGGAAAGCCTTAACGGCGGCAAAAGGGGCGCTCCAGCTGGCTGAGGCTGCACAGAGGCAATCGCTGATGATGAAGGCAAATGCCTTGCTGTCTGATATTTATGCCAAGCTGGGGGATTACCAAAAAGCTTATGCTTATTTGCGTGGATATGAGTCCATCCGGGACAAAGTGTACCCCGATGACAAACGCACCGAGATATTCAAGATGCAGCTCAATTATGAGGAAGAAAGGCGCAAAAAAGAAGCAGAACTGCGCCAGAAAGCAGAAGCACTGGCTACCATAGAAGAACGTCAAAAGCAATTGATACTGCTTCTTGGAGGCTTTGTTGTGTTCATATTGATTGCTGCCGTCGTTGTGATTTACATACGCTATAGGGAGAAGAAAAAACTGCTGGATATCTTGGAGGATAAAAGCAGGGAGTTAGAAGCTCACCGTAAAGAAATATTGGAAAAGAACGAAGAGTTAGAAGCTTATCAATATGTTATTGAACGGCAGAATCAAGAGCTCATGAAAGCCAACAAAAATCTGGAAGAACAGGTGGCTGAGCGTACCCATGAGTTGAGGCAGTCTTACAAACACTTGCTGCGTACAAAAAACGACTTAGACAGTTTTCTCTATCGTGCCTCTCATGACCTAAAAGGTCCTATTGCGCGAGTACTTGGCTTGGTAAATATAGCTTTGCATGATATAGAGGACCCCAAAGCTTTGGAATACTTTTCTCGTATTATGCATACCGCCCAAGAGATGGATTACATCTTGGCGCGTCTGCTTACCATCAACAACATCATCAACCATGAGCCTGTTGCCGAAAAAATAGACTGGCAGCACCTTATAGAAGACATCTTTCGGAGCTTTGATGCGTCTTTGTACAAAGAGCGCTTGCGCTGGAACTTGAGCGTATCGAAAGAGGCAGAGCTATGGGCAGACGTGAAGCTGCTGCGTCTGGCTATTGAAAACCTCATTCAAAATGCGATTGACTATTGCGAGCGCTATCAAGGGGTGCAGGTAGATATAAAAATATTGCCTCGCGGGCAGCGGTATGTACATATACATGTCATTGACCACGGTATGGGCATAGAAGAGGAAATCAAAGACAAAGTCTTTGATATTTTCACCAAAGGCACTCGTTCACGGGGTGCCGGCTTGGGCTTGTATGTGGTGCGCTTGGCGATGGAGCACTTGGGCGGGCATGTGCATTTGAAACACACCCAAGCCGGATATACCGAGTTTTTGCTTAGTTTGCCACGAGTGCCATCCTATATGCAGCATGCAGATTCTATGCCGAAAACTTCTTAACTTGCGGCTATGGAACAGTTTATCGTTTCGGCTCGAAAGTATCGTCCTGTTACCTTTGAGAGCGTCGTGGGACAGCAGCATATTACCACCACGCTCAAAAATGCTATCCGCACCGGACAGATAGCACAGGCATATCTTTTTTGTGGTCCCAGAGGGGTAGGTAAAACTACCTGTGCGCGCATCTTGGCAAAGACTGTCAACTGTCAGAACCTTACCCCCGACATAGAAGCCTGCGGCAGCTGCAGCGCTTGTGTCAGCTTTCAAAAAAATGCCTCGTTCAATGTGCATGAGTTGGATGCCGCTTCCAACAACTCGGTAGAGGATATCCGCTATTTGGTAGAGCAAGTGCGCTACCCGCCTCAAAACGGGCGATATAAGGTCTATATCATCGATGAGGTGCATATGCTTTCCAACGCGGCTTTCAATGCCTTCCTGAAAACCCTTGAAGAGCCGCCCCCTTATGCTATTTTCATCTTGGCAACCACCGAAAAGCACAAAATCATACCCACGATTTTGTCGCGTTGTCAGGTTTATGATTTTAACCGAATCCAGATAAGTGATATTGTACGCCATCTGCGCTACATTGCACAAAAAGAAGGCGTAGAAGCCGAAGAGACCGCCTTACACCTGATAGCTCAAAAGGCAGACGGCGGGCTACGCGATGCCCTTTCTATGTTTGACCTGTTGGTTACTTTCTCTACCGACAGGAAACTGACTTATGCCAATGCCTTAGAGCATCTGCATATCCTCGACTACGATTATTATTTTCGTGTAACGGATATGCTCTCTGCCTGCCAGACCACCGAAGCGTTGTTGCTATTGGACGAAATACTACGCAAGGGCTTTGATGCGCAGCTTTTTGTGGCTGGTCTGGAGGAGCACTTGCGTAATTTGCTCATGGGGCGAGAGCAGGCTACGCTTTCACTTTTGGAAGTGCCCGAAACCGCCAAGCTACGTTTTCAAGAGCAGGCACAGCGCCTGTCGCCTTCGTGGATATTGACCGCTCTGAATCTTACCCATACTTTTCTGCTTGACTTCAGGGATGCCAAAAGCGCCCGTGTGCACACAGAGTTGTTGTTGCTCAAACTGGCGCACCTACAAGACGCTATAGAGCTTGCCAAGCGACCGGTGGTCGTTGAAGAAAAAAAAAAATGAGGTAAGCGAACCGCAAAGCCCCCGACGCCCTACACTACCCCGTAAGGTGCGTGCTACCCCAAAACTGGACGAGCTGAAGCAAGAGACAAAGCCCACCCTGCAACCTGAGGAAAAGGCGGCAGGCGCCTTGCCTCTTGCTGAGCCAACTGCCCCCATGCCGCTTGAGCAAGCATGGCAGCAGCTTGTGCAAGAGCATCAAGAAGACCAGCAGCTGTGTTACCTACTGTCGAAACCCTATGAAGTGCAACAAGATGTTATCCGCTTGACAGTGGAGAGCCGCACCCTGTTGGCATTAGTAGAAGAACAGAAACCACGGTGGCGTAAGCGCTTGATGGAGCTGACTGGAAAGCTTTATGCCATCGAGGTACGTTTGGAAGTCAAAGAAATCGCAGTCGATGATGCCGAAAGCCTACATTCTACCCAAGGCAAGCTACGTTATTTGTTAAAAGAATATCCACACCTGAAACAGATATGGGAACATTTGAAGCTTACGCCCAACTCTCATACTTGAGATAGCCGCAA
This sequence comes from Thermonema lapsum, assembly GCF_011761635.1. Taxonomy (NCBI): domain Bacteria; kingdom Pseudomonadati; phylum Bacteroidota; class Cytophagia; order Cytophagales; family Thermonemataceae; genus Thermonema; species Thermonema lapsum. Next base: position 1,192,323 of record NZ_JAASRN010000001.1, on the reverse strand, counting down.
AATTCTTAATTTTACTGCATCTTTGTTATTTCTTATTTGTTTCTTCAACGCTTAAAAAAGAAAAACCTATGCCCGGAACTGAATTATTTGGCGCCGAAGAGCGCAAAGAAGTACAGGATGTACTCGATACAGGTATTCTCTTTCGCTATAATTTCGATGCACAGCGAAAAGGTCATTGGAAAGCCAAAGAGTTTGAACAAGCACTGGCAAAACACCATGGTGTACGCTTTGCCCACGCCTGCAGCAGCGGCTCTACTGCCGATGCCATCGCTTTGGCTGCCTGCGGCATTGGCGTTGGCGATGAGGTGATTGTACCCCCCTTTACTTATGTGGCAGTTATAGAGGCAGTATTGCTTGCTGGGGCTGTGCCCGTGTTTGCCGAAATCGACGAAACGCTATGTCTTTCGCCCGAAGGCATAGAAAAGGCAATTACCCCTAAAACCAAAGCCGTTATGTTGGTGCATATGTGTGGCAGCATGGCACGCCTCGAGGAAATCGTGGCGTTGTGTCAAAAACACAACCTCATTTTGATTGAAGATACAGCACAAGCCCTCGGTGGCAGCTACAAAGGCAAGCCCTTAGGTACCTTTGGTAAATGCGGCACTTTCTCGTTCGACTTCTTTAAAATCATTACCTGTGGTGAAGGTGGAGCGCTCATCACCAATGACGAGCAAATTTATGAGTATGCACACCAATTCTCTGACCATGGGCACGACCACATAGGCGACAACCGCGGGATGGAGGGGCACCCTATCATTGGGTTCAACTATCGCATAGGCGAAATCAATGCTGCCATTGGTTTAGCTCAATTTCGTAAGATGCCTTACATGCTGGAGCGCCAACGTGCCAATAAAAAAGCACTGAAAGAAAGCTTGGCAAAATTTCCGGAAGTAACTTTCCGCCATATCCCCGATGAAGCCGGCGACGCCGCTACCTTCATGGATTTCTTCCTACCCGATGAATCCACGGCACGTGCCGTAGTGAATGCGCTGCGCAAAGAAGGTGTGGAAGGCGTACAATATTGGTATGACAACCATTTCCATTATATCAAAAACTGGGAGCACATCCGCCAGATGAAAGCCCCGGCAAAACTGTATGTGCATACCATCACGCCGCCTCAAGACTATGCTACCTTGCAGCTGCCCCAGTCCGATGCTATTATGAGTCGTCTGATTTCTATTGTAGTACGCATCACTTGGACAGAAGAAGAGCTGGCTCAGTTGAAAGCCAAAGTGGAAAAAGCCCTTAGCAGCGTGCTGGCGCTTGCCTAAGCGTCTGTTGTCGCGATAGCATATTGTTTGAACCTGCGAGATGCTCTAAAAAAGGCTCGCAGGTTTTTTCTTTTGCGCTTAGCCACATGTCGGCAGGGGGGCTTTTACCCGCGGTGAATCAACACTACCCCTCCTACTATAGAGCACATACCCACAAGGTGCATCCATCCGATGCTTTCGCCATCGACAATGCCCCAAAAAAGGGCTACTATGGGAATGAGGTAAGTAACCGAGCTGGCAAAAACAGGCGAAGCCTGCTGTATGAGCGTATTAAACAGAATCAAGGCGATGGCTGTGCTCATGGTGCCCAAGAGAAACAAGTAAAAAAACGCCTGCCAAGTGTGGCTATCTCCGGTCTGTAGCATGCCGGGCACGCCGGTAACCCAAAAGAGAACTAAAGCAAAAGGAGCAATGCATAGCAACGACAAGGTGGAAACATGGAGCGGCTTCATGTGGTGTAAGTACCGCTTGATGAGATTGCCGTTGATGCCATAGCAGAGTGTAGCCACCACGATAGGCAGGGCATAGATGTCAATACTAAACCTCCCGCCCGAACGACTCAATAAAAGAAAGACCGAGCCCAGCAAGCCAACAATGACGCCCGCCAGCTTATAGGGGCTCGCTGCTTGGCTTTTGAGGATAAAAAGCCCTGCAATGAAGGTGAATACTGGTGTAAGAGCGTTGAGAATGCCAGCGGTGGAACTGCTGACGTGAGTTTGCGCATAGCCGAAAAGGAAAGCGGGGATGAATACCCCCAACAAGCCCGACAAAAACAATATAGCCCAAGGCACATGACGCAAGCGGCGCAAATGATAAAATGCCGGAAGGCATAAAATGCTAAATGCCGAACTTACCCGTATGGCAGCCAACTGCACGGGCGAAAAGACAGTCAGCCCTTTTTTCATCAAGATAAAAGAACTGCCCCAAATGAGTGCCAAAGCCAAAAGCAGCAGCCATGAAACCCATCCAGATGCTTGCTTAGGAGGGGCTATTTTCAAAAGGTGCTTGTTCATGTGTGTAAAAATGTTCTATTTCAGCTAAGATATCTTCTACTTCTGCCAGCGAGCCGGCTTCTACTAAACGTGTGCGGAAGTGTTTAAAGTGTGAGAACCCTTTGAAATAATTGGTATAATGGCGGCGCATTTCAAAAACGGCTTTGCGCTCGCCTTTCCATTCCACAGCAAAACGCAGGTGCTTGAGGCACACGCGCAGCCGCTCTTCAAGGGAAGGAGGGGGCAACAATTCGCCGGTTTTAAAATAGTGCTTTATCTCACGGAATATCCACGGGTAGCCTATGGCAGCCCGCCCAATCATGATGCCGTCCACGCCATACTTTTGACGATATTCCAGCGCTTTTTGTGGCGAGTCTATGTCGCCATTACCAAAAATAGGAATTTCTATGTCGGGGTGTTGTTTTACTTGGGCAATAGGCTCCCAGTTGGCTTCGCCTTTATACATCTGCACGCGTGTGCGCCCGTGTATGGTCAGCGCTTTGATGCCTGCCTCCTGCAGGCGCAGTGCCACCTCCACAATGCGTATGGACTGCTCGTCCCATCCCAAGCGTGTTTTGACAGTTACGGGCAATTGTACTTGCTTGACTATCTCGGCAGTGATGTGCTGCATCTTGTCTATGTCTTTGAGCAAGCCGGCACCAGCGCCTTTGCACGCTACTTTTTTTACAGGGCAGCCATAGTTGATGTCCAATATTTCGGGTTGGGCAGCTTCTACTATGCGTGCCGCTTCCCGCATCGATTCTATTTCAGAACCAAAAATCTGTACCCCAATAGGACGCTCATAGTCATAAATATCGAGCTTTTGTACGGCTTTGTCGGCATGGCGAATCAAACCATCTGCTGGGATAAACTCAGTATAAACCAAGTCGGCACCTTGCTCTTTGCATACTGCCCGGAAAGGGGGGTCGCTTACGTCTTCCATAGGCGCCAGCAACAATGGAAAATCTTCCAACTCTACCGAACCAATGCGTACTGGATGTTTTTGCATAACTTTGTGCCTTAAGATGAAATGTGTTTATTAGAGAAAGCAAATTTACTGTAAAATATGCAATTAGCTGAACGTTTGCCTTTTCGCACAGCTCCTTGGCAAGGGCTTTTGTCTTTGGCTTTGTTGGTGCTTGCCTGTATGTTTTTGGCACAGTTTATTGGTCTGTTTTTGCTAAAATGGCTATATGGTGTTTCTCTGGAAGAAGTAGAACAGATGGCGGCAGCGCCACTGCGATGGAAAGATAACTATAAAGTGCGTTCTGTTTTGCTTTTATTGCAAATCATAACTGCAGCAGGAGGTTTTTTTGGGGGCACCCTCTTGTATTGGTATGGGGTTGAAGGTTTGCGGTGGAAACAGTGGTGCTCGTCGGGGGCAGTGAACCAAGGCATACATTGGGCTTTGGTGGCACTCTTACTTATCGTATTGCTACCTTTCGTTTCGTTTCTGGAATATTGGAATCATCAGTTGCCTGCAGGCGGGTGGGTGCTGCAAAAAGAGCAGGAATTGGCTGCACTTACCTCTTTGCTTGTGGGTTTTGAAGGTTTCGGGCAAGCACTCATGGGCATTTTGGCTATTGTATTGCTGCCGGCAATAGGGGAGGAATTACTGTTTCGTGGTGTTTTGCAAAATCGTCTGTTGGCTTGGACGCGCAACCCCCATATGGCTATTTGGACGGCTGCCTTGGTGTTTTCGCTGGTGCATTTTCAGTTTTTGGGTTTGCTGCCTCGTTGGATTTTGGGTGCTTTGCTGGGCTATATCTACTACTGGTCAGGCAATTTGCTTTTAGCCATGTGGGGGCATTTGGTGAACAACGGCGTTGCCCTGCTGCTTATACGTTTTCAGCAGCGCTTTTTTCCTGAACTGACGCCCGGCGCGACACAAAGTGTACACTGGGGCGTAGTATTACTCTCTCTTATAGCTGCCGCGGTTACCTTGTATTGGTTTGTGTCGGTTACCCTGCCTCTGCGCGAAAAAAACAATAGCCACCCTTCCGATTTTTAAAACCTTTCGGTTTGTATATATTTGCTTCCCGTTCAGAGTTCTTAACACACTTAAAAACATAATTGTCATGAACGTACCCAACGACTTACGTTATTCGCGCGAACACGAATGGATTCGTTTGGAAGGTGATATCGCCTATGTAGGCATTACCGACTTTGCTCAAAGCGAGCTGGGCGACATCGTTTACGTAGAGGTAAACACCGTAGGCGAAACATTGGAAGCCGGTGCCGTTTTTGGTACGGTCGATGCCGTAAAAACCACCTCAGACCTTTTCTTGCCTGTAACTGGCGAAATACTCGAAATGAATTCGGCTTTGGTAGATGCCCCCGAGCTGATAAATCAAGATCCTTATGGCGAAGGCTGGATTGTGAAAATAAAGCCATCTAACCTGGCAGAACTGGAAGATTTGCTCGATGCCGATGCCTACCGTGAGTTGATAGGGGCTTAAGTCCTGCAATGGAGTTTTTACGTTACAACCTTTTTGGTATCATATGGGGGCTACTCATTGCCTTTTTGGTACTTTTGCCTGGGCAGGAGATGCCCCCTACCGCTGATCTTTTGCTTTTTGACCGTGTGGCACATGCTTTTGTCTTTATGGTGTGGGTGCTGTTGCTTATTGTAGGTTTCAAGAAGCAAACTACGGTGCTTTACCTTCACTACTATGCCGAGCGGGCAGCCATCTTCATTGCCCTGCTCTACAGCGCTTTGCTTGAAGAACTGCAATTCTTTTCTGCGGGGCGCACTTTCGAGTGGGAGGATTTGCTGATGAATACCGTAGGCGTGCTTATGGGATGGATACTGTTTTTTATCATCTACAAGCTTTAGAAAGCAGCTTCGCCGACGTCGACGGCAAAAGCCATGCAGCTTTGTAGCAAGACTTACATGCGGTCAAAAAAGATTGGTTGGGAATGAGCTTTGTTTTCCTTCTCTTTTTTTGTATATTTGGCAAACCATAAAGGATTTCTTTACAAATTAACTACTTTGATTATAGGAAATTTCATACTATTCAAAAGTTCAAAGCAAGGGCTATGGATTTAGAAAAAAACAAACAAGAAACCTCTCAAGAGATGCCTTCGGGCACTGGTCAAAGCAAGGGGAGGGGCACACCCCTCTACAAAAAGAACCCAGAGGTGGACCCGGAGCGCTATACAGGACTCTTCTTTGCCTTGGGGCTGGTGATTGCTCTTTCATTGGTGCTGGCAGCCTTCAAGTGGCGCAGCTATGAGAAGAAGGAAATCATTAAGCAGAAAGAGATGGATGAGGTATTTGAAGTAGCGCTCGAGTATATCCCTCCGACGGTGCAGTTGCCGCCTCCACCCTCGGCACAGATGGTAGAACCCGAAGAGCCAGAATTGGTGGAAGTACCGGACGAAAAGAAAATTGAAGAAGTAGTGAAAATCCAAGAACAAGATACACCACCGGTGATTGCCCCACCCGTAACTGACGTAATGCCCGCAGTAGCACCGCCTCCACCACTAGAACCCTCCGGTCCGGTAGAGTCTTTTGCTGTGGACAACAGAGCAGAGCTGATGCAGGAGCTTGAAAACATTCGCATTTATGTACAAAAGAACGTAACTTATCCCCGCGAAGCCAAAAGACGCAATATCCAAGGTACTGTATTTGTTAAGTTTGTATTGAAAAAAGATGGTACTATTGGTAATGTGGAAGTGCTACGTGGAGGAGAGTTGGGCGATGGCATCTTGGCAGAAGAGGTGATACGCGTATTGAAGGGCACCAGCGGTTGGAAACCTGCTAAGCAGCGTGGACGTCCTGTGGACGTAAAGCTGAATATGCCCATCTCTTTCGTGCTGAAATAAAAGACACCAAAAAATACTCTGTCTTTTTTGAAAGCCACCTGCAACGGGTGGCTTTTTTCTATTCCCTACAAGCAAAAACTTGCTCGTCTTCCTTTTTCGTTTGCTTTTTTATTACCCGCTGTGGGCTTAAATAATGGGTTTTCTTAAATTGAAAGCAAAAGCCTGACCATGAACATTACTGCCTTTTATGAAACGCTTATACAGCACCTCAGTGAAGGTGTGCTCATTATTAAAGAAAGCGGAGAAGTCAAGTATGCCAATGCCGTAGTGGAGGAGCATCTGGGTTACCCCCCTGAGCGTCTAATTGGAAATAGCTTTTTGAATTTATTTGACGATAAAGATGCTGCTTACTTTGCGCGACGTCTGCAAGATGCTGTAGAGCGCAAACTACCGGCATTTTCTATAGAAGTGAAATTGCAGACGCAAGGCGGAACATGGCGATTGTGCCGCCTCCAGCTGCGCAATTGTTTGGCGTTGGCAATAGTGCATGGTTTCATTGTTTCCATATCGCCTCAGGAAGCGGCAAGCGCAACCAGCATGCAAGAAGGCGGTACAAATCAGCACAGTGCTCTCCTCTATGAAAAACTACGGCTACTCGTAGAACGAAATGAACAAGCCGCCTTGCTTTTGAATGAAAAAACCCAAGTGGTAGCCGCCAATGCTGCTGCTTTTGAACTGATAGAGAGGGTAACCAACCGCCCTCTGCAAGAGCAAATTACTTTGCTTCGTTACCTACCTGCTTCGGAACATGAGCACTTCCGCCGCTTATATGAGCAGAGTGCCCGCGGTTACTGGGGCGAAATGACTTTTGCCAAGGGGAAATATCTCATACATTTGGATACCATGCCTATATGGAGCGCTTCGGGGCAAGTGGCGGCTATCATGGTGCATATGAAAGAAGTCAGCCGCGAAGCACAGCTACGCCAAGAGCTTGTGTATCAGCATCAGCTGCTTGAGGCTTTGGACCGCGCCAGTTCCGAAATGCTGGTGTTGATTGACCAGCAGTTGAAGGTACGTTGGTTCAATCGGCAAGCCAGCCATATGGTACGCCTTTTCTTTGGTAAAGAGCTGAAAGTAGGCGTTGACTGGGAGTCGTTTGTGCAATTGCAAGGCGAAGAAAAAGAGCAATATTTGCAACATTTGAAAGAGAGCTTTCATGCAGAAAGTTACTTTCAAGAAGCTAAAATTACCGATATTCACGGTGGAGCGCATTGGCTGCAGCTGACCTACACCCCCCTGGATTCAGATGTGCAACCTATGCTTATCATCAGTGCGTTAGACATCACCAAAGAGCGCGTAGCAAAGAAGCGCCTGGCGGCACTCAACCGGCAGCTGATTGAGCAAAACAAAGAACTGGCACGTCAAGAGGCTGCCGCACGTATGATGAACGAACAGCTGCGCGCTCAGCAAAAACAACTCAAGCAAGCTTTTGAGGAGTTGTCGCGTCGCAATTTCGAGTTAGACCAATTCCTTTATAAAGTAGCCCATGACATTCGCGCGCCCATCACTTCGCTCAAAGGTTTGGTGCATTTGATGGAGCAGGAAAGCACTTCTTCAGGCTTGCAGAGCTACTTGGAGCATATGAAAAGCAGCATCCGCCGCTTAGATGGCTTCATACGCAGCATGTACACTTACACCAGCATAGAGCAAAAGCCGTTGAACTTCGAAGTACTAGATTTTGAAGTGCTGCTTGAAGAAGTAAAACGCGAGCTACAAGAGCCCCTGAATACCCACAACATCACTTTGAGCTATAAGGTGTTGGGCAAACAACAGCCTTTTGCCGGCGATAAAGTGCGCTTACATACCATTTTGCACAACATCATTTCTAATTCTATTCAATATGTCGATGAAAAGAAATCGAAGCATGAAATAAAAGTAGAAGTGCAGATTTTACCGCGCGTTGCCAAAGTAAAGATAGAAGACAACGGCACCGGAATCCCCCCCGAGCTTCAAGATAAGGTCTTCGATATGTTCTTTCGGGGCGATGAACGTTCAAAGGGGGCAGGCTTGGGATTGTATATCGTCAAACAAATCATCGCGCAGCTTCAGGGTAAAATAGATTTGAAAAGCGAGCCGAGCGAAGGCACTTCCATAGAATTAGAGATTCCCAATCAGATATCTGTTAAATAAGTTGTTTTTAAAACTATGATAGCAGTCATACAACGTGTTTTAGAAGCCTCTGTAACAATAGAAGGTAAGCAATACAGCAAAATAGGCAAAGGATTGCTCGTGCTGTTGGGAGTGGGGCAATCCGATACGTCGGAAGATGTGGATTGGCTCGCAAAAAAGCTGGTCAACATGCGCATCTTTGAAGATGAGGAAGGTAAAATGAACCGTTCGCTTATCGATGCTCAAGGCGAGCTGTTGGTGGTAAGCCAATTTACCTTGCATGCCTCTACCAAAAAAGGCAATCGTCCTTCTTTTATAGAAGCAGCCCCGCCCGACTTGGCAATTCCTCTTTATGAGTCTTTTGTGGCACAGTGCGCAGCATTGATGGCAAAAGAAGTGAAGACAGGCGTATTTGGCGCTGACATGAAGGTGGCGCTTGTCAATGACGGACCAGTAACCATTATTGTAGATACAAAAAACAAGCGTTAGTTTTTTTATCCGCTTGTAAGGCGTGGTTTATCGGCAAAAACAGGACATTGGAGGAGTATGTGCCCCAATGTCTTTTTTTATTGCCTCATTTGCAAAGCACAAGCCCCCGCAATTGGTCCTTTTTTTGCTTAACAACATGAGGGCAGCCTTGGAAAATGAGGCGATTGGCAAAAAAAAGTAGTACATAAAGATGTTTGACAAAACTTTGTTTGTTTTAAAATTTGAAAAGTGAAATATGCTAAGGTTGATGTTTTTGTAAAAAATTGTAAATCAAAGTATTGTGATGAATTTTTGAGTATTGAGTTTTAGAAAAGTACTATATTTGCACAGCAGTAAACCTAACTTTACATATATGGAAAACCTTTTGATATACTTGTCTTGGTGGGGAATAGGAGCAGCTTTGTGGATTTTGTGGCGTATGGTAGTGACGTGGGTGCGCTACCAAGCACGCAACTTGCGGCATCAATGGCAGCGAGTGTGGTATAGCCGCCTAAACCTCTTCCTGCAGAATGAGTACAAACTATTGCTCACCTTGGGCTTTTCGGTGTTTGTACTCAGTTTTGTAGCCCAAGCGTATGATGTGGAGCCGGAGGCATTTACCCATTTCTTTTGGGTTGCGTTTGTAGCTACCTTAATTTTAGAAATAGCAGAGCATTGGCTTTATGAAGAGGGCAACCAACACAGCTTGCGCAGTGAGTTGGCAAAGGCTCTGTTGTTACTCAACAGCCCCCTGAGCATCATGCGTTTGCTGGTGTTGGGTTTGCTCTTTCCCTTTGCCCTTTTGCTTAGAGCGCCGGAAGCCGTAGATAACGTTGCTGTATTGGTTGTAAAGCTGAGCACTTATGTCTTAGGGGCGGGCTTGCCTGTGCTTAGCCGCAAGTTATGGCAATATAGCACCCGGCGCGAAGCCGTCAACGAAACCTTCGATGTATCGATGATGAGTGTGGAGCGCTTCGATGCCTTGTTGGTGAGTTGCTTCTCCGCGTTGCTGTTGGTGAGTGCTCAACTGGACCTGCCTTTTGCCTCGAAAGAAAGCGAAACCTACAAATCTTTGGCTATTGTAGGCGTAGCCCTGCTTTTTAGTGGTATTTTGTTGATTTCTTCGGTGATGAAAGTATATCGTCGTTATCGTGGGCGTGATTACTGGCGTGTGAAATTGGCAAGCGCTCTTCTGATGGGGGCTTGGTTGTTATTTGTCAGTCATTATACTTTGCCCGACTACTGGGTGAGCCATCTGAATATCTACTATAAGGAAGACCTGCAAGTTGCATTATTGGCAGCTCTTATCGTAAGCTTTATTACTACCCACATCATAGCTTTTTACCGCTGGGTGCAGCAGCAATATACCCACTATCTGGTGGCACGTCCTGTTTTGCATCGCCTGCTTACCTATGCACTGCGTTTTGTCATTACGGCTTTGTGTGTATTGGCAGTAGTAGCCTTTATAGGCTATTCTTACCAACATTTAGGACTACTTGGCTTGTCTTTGAGTTTTGGGGTGGTGTTGGCAAATGTAGATGCTAAGCTCAGCTTGGATGTAGCACCTTTGTGGCACGTCGAGCGCCCTAAGAAAAAAGTAGCAGGTATTGGAATTGGTGACTAAATCAGCGGCAATTTCGCTAATTCTAATTTCTTCATAAAGCACTCCCAACAGGCAAAAGTAGTTTGGATTGATGCTGCCCCTTCTATTTCCGGAGGGGGCTTTTTGCTTTTTCGTACTAGTGTTTGGAACACTACCCCGCAGTATCGTATTATTGCAGAATCATTTTGAAGTAAAAGTTGCCGGATGTTATGAAAAAAGAAATACAATTACATAATCGTTATTTCGAGCTTTTTTTAGATGCAACTACGATTCAGGATAAAGTAAAAGAACTGGCAGAACAAATTAAAAAAGACTATGCGGGCAAACCATTGGTTTTGCTCTGTGTGCTTAGCGGAGCCTTTCGTTTCGCTGCCGACTTAGCCCGTTATTTAGACGATGCCACCGAAATAGCTTTTATCAAAGTGCAATCCTACGAAGGCATTATGAGCAGTGGTTTGGTACGCGAGCAGCTGGCAGCCACTGTAAATCTTTCAGGTAAACATGTTTTGCTTGTAGAAGACATCGTAGATACCGGAACCACCATCCATTATTTGATGGGCAAGCTTTACCAAAAAGCCCCCGCTTCCTTAAAGGTAGCCACTTTGCTGTTTAAGCCGGAAGCCTTGAAGCAAGCGGTAGAGCTGCACTACGTGGGATTTGAAATACCCAACCACTTTGTAGTGGGCTATGGGCTTGACTACGAGGAGCAGGGGCGCTGCTTGAATGATTTGTATATTTTGAAAGCCTAAAACAGCCTATTCCCTTATAGGAAGAGGAACAATCGGTAGGCTCCCAAACCCTTCTTTACTTAGCGACTGCACAGCAAAGAGATAGTGATCTTTGGAGTAGGGCAGGCGTATAGAGGTTTCGTTTGTTTGAATGCTTACTTCCCACTGAGGAGATTCGGTGGAGCGAATCAATACCCGGTAAGCCGAAGGCTTTGGACCTGTGGCGGGGGCTTGCCATTGCAATACGGTATCATTGCTCAGCTCTTTTACCTGTATGCCTACTTTTTGGGGTGGGGCAGGTGCCCAAGCCAAAGAAGCTGCCGTAAGCACGTTCAGTACAGTATTTTTACGCAAATACTCAAAATCCATGAATTCGGGCAGGTCGCCATAGTGTATGCCCTTTTCGGTGCGTACGTTTTGATGCTGATGCCTGAAATCCTCGTTTTCTTCACATACCCTAATAGCCGTAAAACCTGCCTCATTGAAAGGGGTATGGTCGCCTCCGCGCAGGAAGCGGTCTTTGCGGTAAACCAAACGCACCTCGAGATGAGGGATATGTTCGTGGGCTATATTTGCCATATAGCGTGCCAACTGCCGGCTGGGGCTTTCGTTTTCATATCCCAGCAGACGCAGCAAGCGTACTTCGTCTTCGCTGGCGGCGACAGGAATGCCTTCGCTAAAGACCCGTACTCGCTCGTTTTGACGGATGCCCAGCTCCGAAGAATAGCTGTTGCCCACAATATCGTTGTTGAGCACAGCCACAACCTCCCAGTTTTCTTGTTTGGCTCGTTGTGCCAGGTGGCGGGAGCCGTAGAGTCCTTGCTCCTCTCCGGAAAACAGTACAAACAATAGAGTGCATGGAAACTCGTATTGCGAGAGCACCCGAGCCGCTTCCAAGACCAGCGCACAGCCTGAGCCGTCATCATTGGCGCCCGGGGCATCGATGCGCGCATCCATGACATCAGAGGCACGAGAATCCAAATGGGCAGTGATAAGAATTACACGGCGGTCGTTGGGGTTGGTGCCCGGCAGCCATGCCATCACATTTTTCATCTCTACTGGATGGGGGATGCGCCTGCCATCTGGCGCTACCGTGAAGGCGTCGAACTCTATGCGTAGACGGGGTGAATAGCTTTTAAATTGGCGGGCAGCCCATCGTCGGGCAGCGCCTATGCCACGTTGGTCAGATAGCGTGTCGCTAAGCGTGTGGCGGGTGCCGAAGGCAACCAACTGTTCCACATTTTGCCGCAGCCGTGAGGCAGATACTGCCTGTTGCAAATCATAGAAGGAGGCAAGGTCTTGCGAAAAGACACTACCTGCTGTGCAAACTGTGAACAGCAGCGTAACTATTTTTTTCATGAGCATGTATTTGGTTTTGTCTTAGCTGAAAAACGAAATATTGCTATTTTTATTTTCTGTGAAATATTTTTTTGGTGATTGTATTTTTTTTAAATTGCTTCCATTACAAACAATGCTGCCCAATGCTTTCTGTTTACGAATGCCTGCTTTTGCACCATAGTAGTGTTCGAGAAGAAGAACACTGCCGGACATTGACGCTTTCTGGCTTTCCGGAAGAAAGTATGCTTGCCGATGCCTTGCAATGTTTTATGAAAGAAGAGGAGCAGCAAGCACCTAAGCCATGGTGGATATTTGACTTTTCTCGTTTGTCCTTGCTTGATTGGAGCTCTTTTCAGTTGTTGGGAAAAACTCTAAGTTGTAGAGTAGAGCATTGTCCGCCAGTAAATGGGTTGATATTTGTGCTACCAGAAAATCCTTTCGTACGCGTGTGGCTTGAAGAGGTGCTGCAGGAAGTGGAAGAAGAGGTGCCCGTGTATTATGTATGTTCTTGCCAAGAAGCCTGGCAATTAGTGAAAAAAGTGCTTTAAAACCATGATGAAACTTTGGCATTTCTTGCTTATGCCCAGTTGTAAAACTGGGCATTTTTGCTTAGCTTAAAGCCAATCAGCAACAAGCGCTTAAAGCTCATGGTGCTTCCTGAAGTCATCATTCACCTGCTCATTAAACTGTGTAGTATTCGCAAACAGCTGAGTTGGCAGATATACTGCAATTATGTGGATGCCGCAGGTAGAAGTATTTTTCATATTGTGCTCAACGACACGGTGCGTAATACACGCTTTGCAAAACTTACTTTTTATGCTGACACATTGGAGGTCTTACAGTGTCAGTATGTAGGCTACAAGCCTTCAATGCCTGTAGAACTCACCGATTTGCTTCTTGAGTTAATCCATTTTGAAATAGAACAGACATCTACTTTTTGATTTTGGTTTCATTTACTTGCATGAGTCATATTTAGTGATTACTTTGTATAGAAATTAAAAGTATCGTTCTAAATGTATATAGGCTTATGCATGTAAAAAAAGGCTGCTTTTGTCTATTTTTTCTCTTTTCATTCTTTTCGGTGATAAGCTATTGGGATTAAATGTAGAGCAATAAGTGCTGGCGCAACCGTATGCTTCATAAAATGTAATCTTAGATGTTCATGTAAAACCAAACAATCTTCATTACTTTATGAGATTTGCTTTATTCAGTGTATTTTGTCCGTTTTTCTTTTTACTTAGCTATGCTTGCGTACAAGCACAGCCAACTCAATGGAGGGTTGTGCCTGTGGGAAAGGAGCAGCTTTCAGTGAGTCTGACCGAATACGCTTTTTACTTAGAAGACCCGACGGCTGCTTTGAGCATACGGCAAGTGGCGTCGCCGGCATATGCGGACAAGTTTCGCCCGATAGGCAGCAAAAACTTCAACGCAGGTTATACTGCCTCGCGCTATTGGTTGCGGCTGTCTATTGAAAATACTACCAACGAAAGCCAAAAGTACTATCTCGAGCAGGCTTATCCTTTAATTGACACGGTTGCACTCTATGAAATTGATGAAACAGGCAATATTACAGAGCGTTTGGGGGGGGATATGCTGCCAAAGCACTTGACAGAAGTTGATTTCCGGCACCCCGTCTTTCACTTGCAGCTGGCACCTTCTGAAAGAAAAATCTTATACCTGAGCTTTCGCACGGAAGGCACCATGAGCGTCTCTTTGCGTTTGTGGCAGCCGGATGCTTTTCGCGACTATGTATCGGACAGTCAGCTCGGTTTCGGAATTTATTATGGCATCATGCTGGTGATGCTGTTATATAACCTGTTTATTTTCTTCTTTTTGAAAGACAAGGTGTATCTGCTGTATGTGTTCAACATTTTTGCCCTTATGTTTTTCCAAGCAGAGTACACGGGCTTTGCTTATCAATATTTTTGGGGAGAATTCCCTTGGCTCAATCACCGTTTATTTCCTGCTTCTATTGCTGTTTTAGCTGGTGCGGGCACTGCCTTTGCTTATCGCTTTTTGGGTGTAGAGCAGCTCTCAGAGCATCTAAAAAAGCTATTTTGGTTTTTGCTGGCTGTGGCAGCTTTAGAGTTCTGTCTGGCTTGGTTGCTACCACATACGCTTTCCAATAGAGTCAATGCGGCAAGTAGCATTCTCATGGTTTTAGTCTTGATTGGGGTGGGTACATATGCCTTGCAACGAGGGGTGGCAGTGGCTCACTTTTTCTTATTGGCATGGGGCTTTTACCTGTTAGGGGCGTTGATGACCTTGCTGCGTGCTTTTGGCTGGTTGCCCACCAATTTCATCACCTTTTATAGCATACAAATAGGCTCGGCATTGGAAGTGATACTGCTGGCATTGGGTTTGGCTTATCGCATAGACTTGCTGCGGCGCGAGGTAGTAGAGAAAGAGAAACAGGCACGTAGAGCAGAAGAAGAGAAGGCTCGCTTAATACAAGAGCAAAACCTTCGCTTGGAAGAGCTGGTAGAAGAACGCACGCAGGCGCTGGAGCTAACCAACCGCCGCCTGACCGACAGCATACGCTATGCCAAACGCATACAAGATGCCATCTTGCCCCATAAAGAAGCTATCTTCAAATGCTTCCATGATGCTTTTATCTTCTTCCAGCCGCGCGATATTGTTTCTGGTGACTTCTACTGGTTTGCTGAAACCGAAGACAAAGTGTTGGTGGCAGCCGTAGATTGCACGGGGCATGGGGTACCCGGAGCTTTCATGAGCCTTATTGGTAATACTTTGCTCAATGAGATTGTGTACGAGCGGGGTATTACGCGTCCTTCCGAAATCTTGCGTGAGCTGCACAAAGAAATACGTACTGCTTTAAAGCAAGAAGAAGGAACTGGCAGCGATGGCATGGACCTGGCTCTTTGTTCCTTCCACAAAGACCTGCAAGTGATTGAGTTTGCCGGGGCTTATAATCCTTTATGGTATGTAGCCGATGGCGAACTTTTTGAAGTAAAAGCAGATAACATGCCTGTGGGAGGAATTCGTCGAGGCGTAGACCGCTATTTTACCAACCACCTCATAGACATCAGCCGTTATGAGCATGTAGAGTGTTTTCTGTTTTCAGATGGTTTTGTTGACCAGTTTGGAGGTCCTCGCCGCAGGAAATACATGCTGAATCGTTTCCGAGAGACTATTTTACGTTGCTATACCGAATTTGTCAGTGCTAAGTCGCAACATTTGTTTTTGCATAAAGAATTTGAGGATTGGCGGGGCAATGAAAGTCAAATAGATGATGTGTTGGTAATAGGCTTGCAAGTCAAATGGCAGGGTAAATATGCATTAAAAAAGGAGTGAGCATGCATTTGCCATGTTTCTCGAAGAGTTTAGTTCTTTTACGTAGGGAAAATGCCATGAAGATATTATATTCAAAGCGGAGCCTTTCTTTCAAGGAAATGGCAGTATTGCCTCGCCTGTGAAGTATTAGATTGGTTGCGAAATAATATTTGATTTGATAAATATTTCAATTGTAACTCATTGAAAAAGAATCTGCTTTTTGCAACAACTTTATTACGAAAAGAAACGGATATATCTAGTTGCTAATTCCATTTTCAGAAATTTGAGTTGTTTCGGAAGTGCGGCTTCAATGCAGTGTTTTGGTAGTTAGATAAAGGCGGTGTGCTTCTCGGGAAATGGGGCGCAGTCTTTTTTCGAAAAAACGACTCCTCCGGTTATCCGATAGTGGATAGTAATAAGCGATTTCCTTTATGTCATCACTTTGGTGTAGATGTTCTGCCAAAAGGGAGAACAGAAAAGGATGTGCTTGCTTTACATGAAGCGATACAATCAAGAGTGTATCATTGCAAAGGCGCTGGGTTAAGCACCATCCAAAGGGGACATCCTGCCGATAAATGGCAAAGCTGTGGTCTGCATCTATGGGTAGTGGAGGCACCAATGACAAAATTTTGCTGCTAAGAGTAGAGATTTTATCTCGAATGTCAGAAGGCAACTCTTTCCATAATTGCAGCTGTAGAGGTGCTTCGCTGCTTTCTTTTACCTGCATCCAAGGGCTTTGCAGTAGTCTTTGTTTGGACATAATGCCCCAGCTCAAAGCGCGTGTGGGAAGGCTCCACAATCGATTGAGTAAGGCTTGCTTGATGAGGGAGAACTCCGGCAAAGCGTCGGAAAGTAAAAACAAGAGATGCTCACTTTTGTGCTGTCTTGCCAGTTGCTCGCTCTGTTCTATGAGCACAGGCAGCAGCGAATAATATTGTTCAGAGGCATGTAGTCGTAAGATGCGGCTTTTGCGTTGTGTAGGCAAGTGATTTATCAAACTGAAAGCTAAAGACTTACCTTCCGGGTTTTGGGCTGTAATCAAAGAAAAAGGACCTTCTGGCAGTAGCAACCCCTCCTTTTGTATGCCCGGTAGCAAATTAGTAAGCTCAGCGAGTGATATGGATTCTATGGTTTTCAGTTGAGGAGTCATAAGTCAAAAACAAATTGAAGAATCTTTTTACAATCATAAAAAAATAAATGTGCTCTGTCAAAGTTTTTGTTTGCTGCGGCTTTCGTCTTTATGTTAACGTTATTTTGTTAGTACTGGAATAAAAGAGCAGCAGATAAGTTAATAAAGGAATTTTACCACTAACTTGCGAGCCATAAATTGTAAGCATTAATTCATGAGAATGAATAAAAATAAAAAACGTAGCCAGTATATACTTTATTTTGATTTTTGGGCTACTGTGCGCTTGAGCATCCCTATTATTGTAGGGCAGTTGGGCATTGTATTGATGGGGGTGGTCGATACAGCTATGATTGGACGTGTAGGCAAAGAGGCATTGGCGGCAGCGGGTGTAAGCAATGCCGTCTTTTTTTTAATCGCCATTTTGGGTATTGGCTTGCTTAACATCTTGTCGCCTATGATAGCAGAGGGGCAGGCACGGCGGCAGCCGCAAACTTTAAAAGCTTTGTTGATTGGGGGCTTTTGGGCGGCTACTGCCTGTGCACTTTTTTTGGGTATGGTTATGGGGGGTGTCATTTGGCAATTCGAGCACTTGGGGCAGTCACCGGAGGTTACTGCTTTGTCGCGCGAATACATGACCATTTTGCTGAGCTCGCTCTTTCCTATGTATTGGTTCTTATGTTTGCGTCACTTTACCGACGGCATGGCGATGCCTCATTTGTCGATGCATGCTACTTTGGTGGGACTCTTGCTCAATATCTTCCTGAACTATTTGCTGATATTCGGGCATTGGGGCTTACCTGCTTTGGGGCTTGCCGGTGCTGCTTGGGCTACTTGGGGAGTGCGCTGGGTGATGACTTTCATCCTCTTTTTCTTTCTGCTTCGCTTGCCTACTTTCGATTTTCTTAAGCAGTGCCAGGTATCTATACAAGCTTGTCGCAAAGCTTGCATGCGCATCATCACCAAAGGGATAGGCACCGGTCTGCAGCATTTTTTTGAAGTGGCAACTTTTGCTTTGGCAGCCATCATGATAGGGTGGGTGAGTGATGTAGCGTTGGCAGCGCACCAGATAGCGCTGAATATGGCAAGTGTCACCTATATGATATCTACAGGTATAGCGGCAGCGGGTGCCATACGGGTGGGCAACGCTTTGGGTAAGGGGCGTTGGTCGCGTGTGGCACGTGCCGGCACGGCAGCTCTTTTGGCTGCTATGTTCGTGATGGCTGCCGGCGGGCTGCTTTTTTGGTTGTTTCCCCATTTCTTGGCTTCCCTTTATACCCATGAAAAAGACGTATTAGCAGTAGCCGTAGAGCTGCTATTGATTGCTGCTTTCTTTCAGCTTTCCGATGGTATTCAGGCGGTAAGTTTAGGCATCTTACGGGGCTTGCAAGACGTGCTCTATCCTACGGTAGCCACTTTAGTGGCTTATTGGGGAGTGGCATTGCCAGTAGCTTACTATTTGGGCATTTACAAGCAAATGGGGGCTTGGGGCGTTTGGATAGGATTGTTGATAGGACTTACCTTGGCAGCAGTTTTTTTATGTGCGCGTTTCTTTCTCTTGCTGGAATCCCGGGAGAAAAAAGCAAATAATATGTGAACATAGTATTTTTATTTGCAATTCTTTTTATATTTAGTAATCCTTTTCAAAGAGGGATTTTTATGGATACAAACCCTAAACGTACGGTGAGTAAATTACAAATAGATAGCTCGGAGCTGACTCCAAGGATATTGTTGGATGCCGGATTGGGAAAGATAGAGATTGAAGGTGTGGCTATCCCAGAAGATACCCATAAGTTTTTTGCCCCCCTGCTACAATGGATAGATGAGTATAGTAAACAACCACGCCCCAAGACCATCGCTTCTTTCAATATCACCTATTGCAATACCAGTTCATCGATGTATATCGCTGAGATGCTACGTCGTTTGCGTAAAATCAACCAAGCTGGCTATGAAGTGTCTGTCAATTGGTATTATGAAGAAGACGACGAAGACATGCGTCTTTTAGGCGAGGACTTCCGTCGCATCAGCCAACTGCATTTTTCTATTATTCCGATTCCTCCGTTGGGATAGGCGAAGCGGCGTAATGTAAAATAGCTTCTTTTAGGTATTCCTTCTTATTGAACACAAACAGATGTCCAATATCGTCTGGGTTGATGAGCCGTAGAGGCACGTGCCCCAGTTTTTCTTTTACAAAGGCACTATTGTCCGGAACTATCCTGTCTGCTTTTCCATGAATGAGGGTTACGGGACATTGTATATGTTGCCATCCGTCTTGTATTGCTTGTAGGTCCTCCACATGACGCATTTTTTCTATTTGGGCGTGTTCGAGGGCGGTAGGTAGCACCCATCGGAAATACTCCAAAGGGCGGTTGAACCAAAAATACTTTTCATTTTCGGGGTCCAGAGCAGGAGCTGCCAAGATTAAAGCTCGTATTTGTCGGGGAGCAAGCATGCCCATGCGTGCAGCTACTGGTCCGCCATAGGAATACCCCACTACGATAGCTTGCTTTTTTTGGGTGTGTGTTGAAAGAAGCGCTAACAGCAGGCGGGCTTGGGTGTCGATAGTGGGTGGGGGCAGCTCAAAAGATGAATAGCCGTAGCCGGGACGGTCTATGAGCACAAAATAAACTTTCTTTATGAGTGAAGTATCTTGGGCATACGCTAAAAAATCGCGTGATGAGCCCGGCGATCCGTGTACGCAAAATACGGCTTGCAGACTGGTATCACCCACAACCAAGCTGCGCAGACGATACTGCCCAACTTGAGTGTAGTTGATTTGCAGGGGGATGCCCAGCTTATGAAAGCGGTGCTTTAGTTTTGTATCTGGTATCCTGAATTGCATGCAACCTGCAATAAGAAAGAGACTACTCAAAAGCAGCAGCCCGACGCTTGTAAGTAGCTTGGTATGTTTCGCCATGGCGTTTTCTTATAAGTACCAAAGTAGAGTCATTGGGCATACGTACGTCAAGCTCAAAATAATAGGGAGCCGCTCGGCTTTGTGCTTTTGGCTCAATATAATGAAATCGCTTTATCTTGATGCGCTGCTTGTGGTGTATGAGCTGCCACTTCCCCTCGCCTTTCAGATTGCCTATTTTTAATTGATAGTTGCCGTCTTTTTCAAATGTAACCATACTTTGTAGGTCATTGGCGGCGCTGCTATTGGCTGTGCTTTCTTCCCAAGTACCCCACAAATGGTGGGGATAGACTTTTTGATTTTGTGCATTCAGCGAAGAAGAGAAATAAAAGTAGCACAAGAGCCAACAGATAAAAAGTAAACGAATCATTAGGATTTGAGGATTTGTTTTTGAGGCTATTTATGAGAGCAGCGAAAAAAGCACTGTATGTTGCCATGCGCAATGAAAAAAAGCAAAAAGCACCTTTGGTTTAAAAGGCGCCTTTTGCTTTCCAGAACCCTTCAATTACAGACGGTTCCCAAAAGGTGAACCAAAGGGCATTCCGAACGGATTTCCAAATGGTGCTTTCATAATAAACATCCTCCTTTGCTTTTTACGCTTAACAAATGTAATAAATATTTTAGATTTTACCAAATTTTACTTGTTGATTTTTAATCATTTCTTCTATTGCCACTGGTAAATACCTCCGGAGGGTATAAAGTAACCCTCAGGCAATATTTTTCCCATTCAGAGAGGCGGACACTATGCGAAAAGAGAGAGGAGAGCCACACAAAAAAAGAAAGTGGCGGAAGTAGGAAGCCCTCTTCCCCTAAAAAGCAAAAGGGTAGCACTGATGCTGTCTTTTGAGTAGATGATGGCGATGTATGTTTAACAAGCTCGGCGGGTAGAAGGAGGGCTGGGGGAGTATTGCCCGCTGAGCCCTGATGCGGAAGCGGCAAATTTTATTTTTTTAGTTAGCTTTGAACTCGCGATAAATTTTGTTCATGTCTTTTTAATAAATTTGGGTCGCCAATGCCAAACCTTTCAATAAAGCTTTTAGCAAAAGACTTATAGTTATTTTGATAATTTCTACTGATGTTATTTATATAGAATTCCATGTCATTCGAATTTAGATATTTAGCCAAAAGTTTTAAATCTCCGTCATATTTAATGCAGTATCCGGCGTAAAAAGTGTACTCTTCTTTTTCCCACACAATAAAATTTGGTTTTAAATTTATTGGAGAGGTTAATATTTTCTTACCAAATGAAGTATCAAGTCCTTGTGACCTACCAAATGCATACCATGCCACAGGATTTGACTTCCCCTTGTCGCGCGCATCAAGGATTTCTTTAATCGTCTGAAAATATTCGTAAGTGTAAGGATATTTTTCTTTTAGTTCATTTTCTTCAATAATAACATGTTTATCGCCCGCTTTTTTATAGGGGAAAATTATAAAGCGGTTTTGGTCTTCATTAGGATTTTTAAGAACAGAAACTTTTACTATTGGTTTTAGAATTTCTCGTTCAATTTGAAATTTTCTACCATCTTTTAATGTAATCTCTACAAAGTTGCCTTTCATTATTGGGTCCTTAAAAATGTAGTAATCATCTGCAAGTGTAGTTATTCCAACATGAATCTTGGCAATTTTACCTAAAGGCAATCCTCGCTTTTCAATTTCATTTAATTTTTGAAGGATATCATTTGAAGTTAAAATCCAATTATCCTTATTTAAATTTTCAATATCTATGTTATCAACAAAATTGATACTTTCTCTGCTTCCCTTGAATAAAGAAAAGGTGCTTTTCTTGTGATTTTTATCTAAGATGGTTATTAAGGAATAAGTTGTTGCGTTTTCAAATAATTGATTATGTTCGAAATCAATCAGTGTTTTTAGTATTTTATTAAACTTTATGAAGTTTCTCAGACCTTCGCCGGCTTTTGTTTTAAGATATGTATTAGGCGTAATAAAACCTAACTTCCCAGTTTTATTTAGTAAATAATAGCCAAGCTCAAAAAATGCAATAAAAATATCGGTGGAGCCTTTTTTGCATAAGTGCCAGTCATTTTGGATTTTTGCTCTTCTTTGTGAGCCAAGGTGTTGAATTCTGATGTAAGGCGGATTACCAACAACAAAATCAAAAAAGCCAAAAAAATTACTTATAAATGACTTATCTAAACTATCTGCCTTCAAAATGTTCCATTGTATATTTTTAAGTTCGTATTTTTCGGCGATATCATCAAGTCTTGCAATGCATCTTTGAACAGCATTGTCGTCAATGTCAAAGCCAAATATATTATTTTCTATATTTTCTTTAATATCTTTATTTTCAATATTCGCTCTCTTTGCGTCTTCAATAAATCTGACAAGTACTTCGCTTAAAAATGCTCCGTCTCCGCAAGCGGGGTCAATAATTTTTTTGTAATAGATATCATTTTTATAATCGAGATGGTCTAAAATCAACTCTACAATCCATCGAGGAGTATAAACAACTCCATTTAATTTTTTTTCATTGATTTCCATGCTCTAAGTTTTTGTTTTACCTGTGATGTCTTTGCTCTTATTTTTTAATTTAAATTTTTTAAATCTACAAAATAGGCACGCTCTTGTTTATCAAAATCTATTATCGCCTCTATTTAAATTCTTGGCTATTTTACCATTACAAAGACGGATGATTTTTTACAACGATTTCAATTTTAGTAAGCAACTATAGGGAACCCCTGTTTTTCCCGCAAATTCATCTTGAGAAGGCTCAAACTGACGGTGCAATGCCTTGATTTTCTTACCCAATTTATTTCTTTGATTATTTCCCATCATTTCATTTGCCAACACTAAATTGTTTTGCTATAATTCCATACAAGTAGATGATAACAAACAAAA
This sequence comes from Thermonema lapsum, assembly GCF_011761635.1. NCBI lineage: Bacteria > Pseudomonadati > Bacteroidota > Cytophagia > Cytophagales > Thermonemataceae > Thermonema > Thermonema lapsum. The sequence goes on along the minus strand of NZ_JAASRN010000001.1, from coordinate 1,169,793 downwards.
GTAAAAATAGCAAACAAAAAGCAAAGCCCGCCTCTGGTCAAGATAGAGCTTGCGCCGACATTTTTTCAGATTGTTTGGCGCTTTGTCTGTATGCTTTAGAACGGGCGGGCGGAAGAGGGGGAAATATCGTCCGTCGAGCTTGATGCCTGAAGGATGCTTTCAGGTCTTTCTTGGGCGACAAATTGTTCTATAAATTTTTTAATCTTTCAATTTCTTGTTTTATCTCATCAATAACTTCAGTATTATATATCTTTTTCTTATCGCCTTCTTTTATTGAAATAACATAGAAAACCTTTCCCCCGTATTTGGAAGTGAATTTTTTATGTGTCGCTTCTTGATTTTTTCTTTCATTTATAATTTGCGTAATAAAAGCATAACCCGCTGGTTTAATTTGCAATCCTATATATTTATCTTTTATTTTAATGAAAAAGTCTACATTAAATAATCTATCCCATTCATCCGGAGCCGGCTCAATTTTTACTCCCAAAATATCTTGCAGTTGCTCATAGACGGTCTTTTTTTCTGTCATATAACCGTCAAATGTGCGATTTATAACAAGATTAATTACATAGTTGATACAATCTTCCTCCGTAATTTCATCAATCTCGGCTCTTAAAACTTCTGTTATTTTAACATAAAATTTTTTGCCTATTTCAATCAAATGTTCTTTTGGATATACATTCTTAAAATAATATTCTTCCCATTCTTTAACCGTTTTTGGAGAACATTTTCTGATTTCATCAGAAACAGCTCCAACCATTCGCTTTTTCTGAAGTCCCCAACGATTGATTGCACTATTTAATATCCATTCTTTAGCCATGATTTTGTGATAGTAATTTTATAAATTTGTCTTTATAGCGAAACTCTATATTATTTTCGACATCTACTAATTTATTTTTAATTAGATGCGCATTGATAAAAGTTTTATTTTTTAGATAAAGATAGCAAAGTAAATTCCCTTCACTGTCATACTTGTGATTGTCAAAACGCAAAAAAACTTTTTGATTCTTTAGTTTTGTGTTTAAAAAGCTTAAAGCCGTTTGCAGTGTTTCTTTTTTAGGCTTTACTCCAAGAAGTTTAATTTTTAATCCGTTATTTAGGATTAAGCAATCTGGGCTCACAATTTCCTTTATTGAATAAAACTTTTCTTTTTTAGGATTTGAAAAATCTATTTTTGAACCGAAATTTAATTTTTTGGGGTCAACTTTCTTATCAAATTTAACTGGGTCGTGAAATTGATAAGGTAAATTTAATATTTTAGACTTCCAATCTAGATTTTCTATTTTTTGATTTATAAACTCAAATTTTGCTTTTGATTCTATTAGTTCGTTGGCGCCGACTTTTTCTTTAATGATAGGTAAGAATTGCGGGTTAATTTCATAGCCAATAGAATTACGATTCAAATTTTTTGCTGCCAGGGTTGTTGTGCCGCTTCCCAAAAATGGGTCCAAAATAGTATCGCCCACAAAACTAAACATTTTAATAAGTCTTTTGGGCAATTCTTCTGGGAACATGGCTAAATGCTTTGTTTGCTTTTCGCCATTAAAATTCCAGTGCCCCGAAAAGTATTCGTTCCACTCCTCTTTACTTAGCCTAGATTTTTCTTTCAATTCTTTAGACACTTTTGGTGAATTGCCCGGTTTTTTAAAAATTAAAATAAACTCATAATCTATTTTGATAATTCCATTTCGTGGATATGGAAAACTTCCCATAACTGTTGCCCCGCCTGTGGTATTCATGGTGGTCGGTTTTTGCCAAATAATTGCTCCCATATAATCAAAACCAATAGTTTCGCAAAACTTGATGATTTCTGTGCGAATAGGAATTATTTTGTATCTTCCATAATATACAGAACGGGCAAATTGATCTCCGATGTTTATACACAATCTGCAGCCATCATGGAGCACACGGAAACATTCACTCCATACCAGATTTAAATTGTTTATGTAGTCTTCATAATTATCATTAAAACCAATTTGCTCTTTTGAACCGTAATCTTTTAGTTGCCAGTAAGGAGGCGAAGTAACTATAAGATGAACAGATTTATCTGCCACTTCTTTCATCTCTCTTGAATCGCCAATTATGATTTTATGATTAGTAAGCATAGTTTATTTTTAATTAACACTCGTCCACTACTATATTGAACGCCTTGGCTATTTTACCACTACAAAGACGGATGATTTTTTACAACGATTTCAATTTTAGTAAGAAACTATAGGGAACCCCTGTTTTCCCCGCAAATTCATCTTGAGAAGGCTCAAACTGACGGTGCAATGCCTTGATTTTCTTACCCAATTTATTTCTTTGATTATTTCCCATCATTTCATTTGCCAACACTAAATTGTTTTGCTATAATTCCATACAAGTAGATGATAACAAACAAAAGTAAAAATAGCAAACAAAAAGCAAAGCCCGCCTCTGGTCAAAACAGAGCTTGCGCCGACATTTTTTCAGATTGTTTGGCGCTTTGCCTGTATGTTTCAGGACGAGATGGGTGAAATAAGAAGCGGGGAAGTTCCATCCGTCAAGACCGTTAATAAAATTCGGTTTGGGTATTTTTTAAATACACATCGCCAATCAAAAAAAAATCGCTGGCGAGCTCTTAGTTGTGAGCTTGCCAGCGCCAGGATTGCCTAACTGGCGGAGGGTGAGGGATTCGAACCCCCGGTGGGCTCATCACCCACAACGGTTTTCAAGACCGCCGCATTCGACCGCTCTGCCAACCCTCCATGCTTTCAAATGCTGATGCAAAGGTAGTGTGTTTTTGTAAAAGTGTCAAGCTTTTGAAAGCGATTATTTTTGTATTTGATAATAACTCTTTGACTTAGAATTGGAAATAAATAAAGGGCTGTACTTCGGCAGAGCTGGCTTGATAAATACCCAAAGCTGCCAAGACAAAAATAACTGCCTTGGCTGTGTCGGGCAGGGCAATGAAGCGACTTTCCATATTTTGTTTCCAATCCCTCGGCATCCAATGAATAAAGTAGCCCGCCAACATGAGCAGCATCACAGGGCGGTAGCTTTGAAATACTTCCGGCAACAAATGGGCTTGGAAGTTGAAGGCAATTTGATGCAACATCTGCCCGGCAATGTCCATAGCCGACAAGGTGAGGGTTTCGTTTACGGGAATGTCATTGACACGGAAGTAGATCCAACAAAAACAGACAAAATGGAAGGTAATCAGTTGGGCAAAGAAGCGATAGGCTCCCCGCGCTGGTCGCTCTTTGCTGTCGCCTTGCCGTATTTCCATCCAAAGTTTGTGCACAGCCAAAGCCAAACCGTGCAGAAAGCCCCACAGTAAAAAGCGCAGATGGGCACCGTGCCAGATGCCGCCCAGCACCATGGTTAGCATCAAGTTGAGATAGTTGGCTATGGCGCGGCTTTTTTGAGGCTGCAACAAAACAATACACCACCCAACAACAATAGCAACGGCAAGCAAACCACTGCCCCATGCTTTCAGATAGAAAGCATAAATGCCCAATAGCAGCACTACATGTGTGCCTATGTAGCCCAACCACCTTATGCTGGTCTTATACCATGCTAACCACAGCAAAAAGCACACAAAAAACCATACAAAGCTTTCCCAAGGCATGCGTTCAGCAAGCATCAAAATACTAAGGCTTAGCGGTATGCTCATGTAAGTAAAAAAGGAAGCGGTGCGGTTGCCTCCCAAGGGAATATAGAGATAATCGCGCAGCCATGAGGAAAGAGATATATGCCAGCGGCGCCAAAAATCGGTGATGCTTTGGGCTTTGTAGGGAGAGTCGAAGTTAAGCGGTAGTTGAAAACCCAACAACAAAGCCACTCCTATGGCTATATCGGTATAGCCCGAAAAGTCGCAGTAAATTTGTAGAGCGTAGCCGTAAACTGCCAGCAGATTTTCTAAGCCGGTGTAGCTGGTGGGACTTTCAAAAACTCTGTCAACAAAGTTGATAGAGATGTAGTCGGAGATAAGCATTTTTTTTACCAATCCATTCAGTATTAGAAACAAAGCATGTCCATACTGCTCTGTGCTGAGGCGGTAAGGTTCATATATTTGTGGTACAAACTCCGAGGCTCGCACAATGGGACCGGCAACCAGTTGTGGGAAAAAGGACACATAAAACGCAAAATCGAGGATGCTTTTTACCGGTTCAAGTTTGCCTCTGTAAATATCGACTGAATAGCTGATGGTTTGAAAGGTGAAAAAAGAAATGCCTACCGGCAGGAAAATGGATGTATAATCTAAGTTGGCACCTGTCAGCTGGTTGATGGTCAGTGCCAGATAGTCTATGGCTTTAAAGTCTGTTTGAAAAAGGTAATTGATGAAATCCGTAATCAAGTAGGCATACTTATAATAAGCCAGCAGCCCCAAGTTGACCACCAGGCTTATGACCAGTAAAACAGTACGGAAAGCTTGGTTGCGGCTGTGGTAGATGCGCTTTCCGATGCTGTAATCGACCAAAGTGCTGAAAATGAGCAGCAATAAGTAAAATCCACTGGATTTATAGTAGAAAAACAAGCTAAATAAGGTAAGAAAGGCTATTTTCAGTTTTTGGCTTTTGTAAATAAACTGATAGGTAAGCAGTACAAAGCCAAAGAAAATCCAAAACAAAGCCGTAGTAAAAATCAGAGGCTTTTGCGGGTTATATATAAATGCTTGACCGATGAGCTGTGTCCAATCCAACATAAGCGTGAGAATATGAACTAAAGTGAGCAATGAAAACCAAAAAACGCATGCAAGCTACTAAAAAAGCGACATCTTCAATAGCCTTTTTGTAGCTTTGTGCATTCAAATGAAGGCATACTTGTTATGAAAACCTATTGGAGATTGTTGGGCTATTTGCGCCCTGTGAGTCGTTATGTTGTCCCATTTTTTTTAAGCTCATTTTTTGGAAGCTTATTTGGGGTTGTCAACTTTACTTTTGTGATTCCTTTGCTGGAGGTGCTCTTCTATGACAAGCCACTGAATGTGGTGGAGCAATTGCCAGCTTTTGAGCTATCTACGCAGTATTTTGCCAACTTGTTCAATTATTACTTGGGGTATTTTTTGCAGACAAAAGGCAAGCTGAGCGCCTTGCAGTTTGTGTGTGCTGCGGTATTGGCATCGGTGTTCTTGTCTAATGCTTTCCGTTATTTCACGCAAAGGATATTGGAGGGCATGCGTGCTGACTTGGTTGCCCGTCTGCGCGATGATGTATTTCGCAATGTGGTGCATTTGCACTTGGATTTCTTCTCTAATCAACGGAAGGGCAACCTTATTACCCGTATTACTTCCGATGTGATAGAGGTGGAATATGCCGTGGCAAATTCATTGAGGGCTTTTCTGAAAGAGCCTTTCATCCTGATTATTTCCTTTGTCATATTGTTTTCCATCTCGTGGAAACTCACGCTCTTTGCTTTACTCTTTATTCCAGTTTCGGGGCTGATGATAGGAAGCATTATCAAGCGGTTGCGCCATTCGGCGTTGAATTTGCAAGCGGTTTTAAGCAACCTTACCAGTGTGATTGACGAGGCATTTGGAGGCATCCGCATCGTCAAGGGCTTCAATGCCGAAGGTTATATGCAGGAGAAATTTCACAAAGAAAACTGGCAATACCGACATTTGGTGCGCAAGATAGCCTTCCGCCGTGAGCTGGCACCTTCTGTTTCGGAGTTCATGGGGGTAGCTGTCATGTGTGGAGTTTTGCTTTATGGCGGTAGTCTCATTTTGATTGAGCAGTCTATTTCTGCCCCTTTGTTTTTGGGTTACTTGGCTGTGCTCTCGCAGGTAACCAAGCCTATTAAAGAAATAAGCAATGCGGTGAGTTCTGTGCAGCGTGGCATGGCATCGGCAGAGCGTATCTTTGAACTGATAGATACGCAGCCGGCAGTAAAAGAAAAGACTGGTGCAAAAGAACTCAAGGCTTTTGAAAAAGAAATCTGTTTTGAGCAGGTGTCTTTTGCTTATGAGGAAGGGGTGCCTGTACTCAATGACCTGAATTTCACGATTCCTAAAGGCAAAGTAATTGCTCTGGTAGGACCATCGGGAGGGGGGAAGTCCACCATTGCCGACTTGATACCCCGTTTTTATGACCCCATCGGGGGGCGTATTACATTGGACGGCATGGATTTACGTGACTATACACTCAAAAGCCTACGCGCCAGGATGGGCATCGTAACACAAGAATCTATTCTTTTCAACGATACCATTTTCAACAACATAGCTTTTGGAATGGAAGTAACACCCGAGCAGGTAGAAGAAGCTGCTCGTATTGCCAATGCGCATGATTTCATTATGGCTTTGCCCGAAGGTTACCAAACCATTGTAGGTGACCGGGGGGTGAAGCTTTCGGGTGGGCAGCGTCAGCGTATTAGTATTGCTCGGGCAGTATTGCGCAATCCCGATATTTTGATTTTAGACGAAGCTACCTCTGCTTTGGATACCGAGTCGGAGCGTTTGGTGCAGGAAGCACTCAATAAGCTGATGAAAAACCGTACCGCTCTGGTGATTGCACACCGCCTGAGTACCATACAACAAGCCGATGAGATACTGGTGGTTCAACAAGGGCGTATTGTGGAACGAGGTACGCATGAGTCTTTAATCCAGCAGACCAGCGGGCTTTACAAACGACTGGTGGAAATGCAGGCACTGTAAGTACAAAAGGTGGGGCATTCAGCAGATGCCAAAAAAAGCCGCCCTTTGTTACAAAGGGCGGCTTTTTGTATAAACGATGTGCAAGCAGAATTATTCGGCACTTTGTGCGGCTTTTTCAGCCAGTTGCTTTGCCTTTTCTTCCTGCTTGGCATTGATTTCATCAACCAACTTTTTGTATTCGTCAGTGTTGATGGTTTTCAGATTTAATGAAAGATTGTTTTTGATGCGCTCGATGAGCTTGCGTTGCATGACCTCGTCGCGCACTTCACGATAGTTTTTGCCTTCGCTATCCATGAGGTAACGGCGAGTGATGGCATCCAAGTCTATGTTCATCATATGCAGGGGCAAGCCTTGCTGTTCGAACATACGTTGTAGGCTTGCTTTGGCTTCCTCGAAGATTTCTTCTTCGCTTATTTCTATGTTTTCGTCTTTGGCTATTGCTTGCTTGATGAGCGACCAGCGCAAAAACTCTTCGAAACGGGGGTATTCCCGCTCGATTTGTTCTTCGCTCAGTTTTTCATTGTTGGCTTTGAGCCAACGCTTGAGGAAGTCGTGTGGCAGGTCTATCTTGATTTTTTCGAGTAGCACTTCGGCTATGCTATCACTCAACAGGCTGTTGGTATTTTTTTCGTAAATCTTTTCGATTTCTTCTTTGATAGCTGCACGGAAAGTGGCTTCGTCTTTGATGTCGTTACGGTTGGGCAGTGCTTTTTTGAACAACTCTTCGTTGAGCTCGGCAGGCACCTGACGCACAATGTCGGTGATGGTAAAACGGAACTCAACGTCTTTGTATTGCTCCACACGCCCCTCTTCGAAGATGCCCAGCAGATAGCCCGCCATTTTATGGTCGGCAAGCACGTCCAACTTGAAAGTTACCACATCGCCCTTTTTCAAGCCGATGAATTGCGCACGGGCTTCTTCTTTTACCTGATTGAGCGGCAGGGCTGTGTTGTCCATGACGATGGGCTCTATTTCGCTGCCTTCTTCCACGATGCTTTCTATCTTGCCATACAAGAAGTCACCTTCCTGGCTGGTTTCGGGGTGTTCGGTCTTTGCAAACTGCTTGCGCAGGTTTTGAATGACTTCTTCTATGTCTTTGTCGGTAGCCTCTACTTTGTAGGCATCCAGCTGGGTGTCTTTGTTTACTACATCTTTGTAGTTGATTTCGGTGTGCAAGCCTACCTCGTAGTCGAAGGTGAAGGTGCCCGGCTTGTCGAGGTCGAAGTGGAAGTCGGTATTTTCTTTGGGCAGCGGCTCGCCTACCATCGGCAGTTGTTGCTCACGGATGTAGTCATACATGCTTTGCACTGCCTTGCGGAACACTTCCTCAGCCAAGATGCTCTTGCCGTAGAGTTTTTTGATGAGCGAAGTAGGCACTTTGCCCTTCCGGAAGCCTTTAACTACAGCTGTTTTGCTGTACTCTTTAATTTTTTGCTCTACTGTGGGCATGTAATCGTCTTTTTCCAAGACCACTCGCAAATGCCCTAAGGTAGGATTCTGTTTTTCAAACTTGATTTCCAAGGCGCTACTTATTTTTGTACAACCATTGATTCCATAGTTAAAAGCCCTCAACCGTACAAACCGGCGAGGGCTTTGTTGGCATTGTGATTTTTAGTTTCACCGCAGGGCAATCCGTAAGTTGCCCTTTGTTGTGCTATGGTGCGGGTGGAGGGACTCGAACCCCCACGCCTTGCGGCGCTAGATCCTAAGTCTAGTGCGTCTACCAATTCCGCCACACCCGCATTCCTACAATCGCAGGATTTGTTTCTGTCGATTGGATTGCAAATTTAGGCAAAATTTTTATATTGCAATAGGTATGCACTAAATTTTTCTGTATTTGATATGAAGCCTATCGAAACCGACAAACCTAACTTAAACGGCATAGATGAGGAAGCAGAGCGCCGTGAGATTCTGAAACGTTATCGTAAGCTGATGCGTACAGCCAAGCCCTATTTGAAAGAAGGGGATGCCGCTCTCATCAAGAAGGCATTTAAAATGGCAGCTGAAGCACACAAAGACATGCGCCGCAAAAGCGGTGAACCTTATATCTTTCATCCTTTGGCAGTAGCACAGATATGTGTGGAAGAAATGGGCTTGGGGGCTACCTCTATTGCTGCAGCCCTGCTGCACGACGTGGTAGAAGATACCGACACCACGCTCGAAGACATAGAGCGGGAGTTTGGTGGTAAAATTGCTCGTATCATTGACGGGCTCACCAAAATCACAGATGTGGAAGACAGTGTTACCTCATCGCAAGCCGAAAACTTCAAAAAGATAATACTAACCCTTGCCGAGGACGTGCGCGTGATTCTCATCAAGATAGCCGACCGTTTGCACAATATGCGCACGCTCGAAAGCATGGCAAAACACAAACAGCTGAAAATAGCTTCGGAAACCATCTATATTTACGCACCGTTGGCACACCGCTTGGGGTTGTATTCCATCAAGTCCGAATTGGAAGACTTGTACTTGCGTTATACTGCTCCTTCGGTGTACAATGAAATAGTGGAAAAGATAGAACAAACCAAAGCCAGCCGCGAAAAGTTTATCCGTGATTTCATACGCCCTATCCGCAAAGCACTTAAAGAGGAAGGCTATAAGTTTGAAATCAAAGGGCGGATGAAGTCGGTGTATTCTATTTACCAGAAGATGCAAAAGCAAAAAATCCCCTTTGAGCAGGTCTATGACCTGTTTGCCATCCGCATCATTCTGGACGACATACCGCCGCAGCAAGAAAAAGCAGCTTGCTGGAAGGTATATTCTATCGTAACGGATTTTTATTTGCCCAACCCCGACCGCCTGAGGGATTGGATTAGCACCCCGCGCGCCAATGGTTATGAGTCTTTGCACACTACGGTGATGAGCCGTACGGGGCAGTGGGTAGAGGTGCAAATACGCACACGCCGCATGGACGATATAGCTGAACGGGGATATGCTGCTCACTGGCGTTACAAAGAATCAGGTGTGCAGATGAAAAAAGGGGGCAAACAATCGTTAGAAACTGGCTTGGAGATGTGGCTCAACCGTGTGCGTGAATTGCTCGAAAAAAACGGTACCGGTGCCATTGAGTTTATCGATGACTTCCGCAGCAACTTCTTTAGCGACGAAATTTATGTTTTTACCCCCAAAGGCGATTTGAAAGTATTGCCACAAGGTGCTACCGCCCTCGATTTTGCTTTTGAAATTCATACCGAAATAGGTAAAACCTGCATTGGTGCCAAAGTGAATAACAAGTTGGTTACCATCAATCACGAGTTGAAAAATGGAGACCAAGTAGAAATATTGACCTCTGCCAAGCAAAAACCCAGCATTGACTGGCTCAGCTTTGTAAAGACTTCCAAGGCAAAGCACAAAATAAAAGAGGCACTGCGCGAAGAGAAACGTGCCTTTATGAAGCTGGGACGCGAAATGGTAAACAAAAAACTGCAGCAATGGGGGGTGCCCTGCAACGACCGTACTTATGAGCAGATACGCGCTTTCTTTAATGAAAAGACCGCCGCCGATTTGTTTTATCGCATTGGCAGCGGTGAACTGCCGATTACCGAACTCAAGCGTTTTAAAGAAATTCTAGAGACCAAAGGGGCGCGCAAAGGGCAGGTGCAGCAAATACCTGCTGTAAAAAAAGAAGACAAAGAGTCCGAGGCGCAAGCCAAGCCCCAACTACCTTCCGACACCATCCTGATAGGCGATGATTACATGCATCTGTCTTATACTCTGGCAAAGTGTTGTAACCCCATTCCGGGCGATGAAATTTTCGGTTTCATGACCGTAAACGAGGGGATAAAAATACATCGTACTACTTGCCCCAATGCCACGGAGCTGCTTTCGAAACATGGCAACCGCGTGATTAAAGCAACTTGGGCATCGGTTGCCGAGCAGTCTTTCTTGGTTGGCTTGTACATCAAAGGCACCGACCGTGTGGGCATTGTCAATGACGTGTCGAAAGTCATATCCAATGATTTGAAGGTAAATATGCGCTCTATTGCCATTGACACCAGCGATACCCTTTTTGAAGGCACTTGTACGGTGATGGTTGCCAACACCGAGGCACTAAAAGACTTGATAGAGAGGTTGAAAACAATACCGGGCGTGGAGGAAGTGAAACGCTTGGATTATTGATGCTTGTAAATGTTTGTAAGAAACCGAGAAGTACTGTCTGCTGTTAAAGCGGGCAGTACTTTTTGTTTTATTTGGACGCCCTTGAAAAAAAGGAAAACAGCAGGAGGCTACTGCCGCAAGTTAAGAAGCACGCAGCAATAAACAACCACCAAGGCGAAAGGAAGACACCTTTTTGCCCGATGAGGGGGATTGCCTGCATGAACAAATCAAGCTCTTGTAATAAGAAACCCGCAAGAAAGCAGAAAAAGCCCGCGTAAAAATAATGGTACCGTGGTGAAAACAAAAAGGCACCCCATGCCCAGAGCACTTGGGTGAATATACCCAAGTGCATCCAATGCAAAAAACCAATGACTGCTGCTCGGTAGGCAAAGCTGTGCATGGCTATGGACTCCTGCCACAAGAGTGCTACCATAAACTGCCGCCCTACAAATGTTGCCAAAGCCGTTAGCATAGCTATACGGTGGGGCGTTGCCCGTGCAGTGCATGCATAGTGAGGTAGCAAACACCATATCCACCAGAAAGTGATTGCTAGTTCAGCAAGAAGCCCCGCCCGACGGAGCATTTGCAAAGTGGGGGAGTATATACCATGCCACGCAGGATAGAGTATATAGCCGCACAAGGTGGCAAAAGTCCAGAGGAACAAAGCCATTTTCCATCCGGGTAAAGTGATGCCTCGGCGCAGTAAAAAGTAAGCTGCCACCACAAAAGCAGCTACAAAAAACCATCCTTGAAATTCGAAATGAAGATACCACTTGATGGCAAGCTCATAAGCAGGCGTGTGCTTGAGTTTTTTTGCCATTACTATAGCCAATGCCCAAGTGCCTAAGGTAGCAAGCAAATGAAAGGCGAGCGCCAACAGGCTACCGTGACGCAGCACCGCCGCCTGCTTGGATTTGCCTATAAAAGGCACCAAGCCGTAGATGGCTGCATAAGAAAGTAGTATGTGTAAGGTGGAAAAAGGAATAGACAAAGGACCGTAGCCCTGCACCGGAAAGGTGCAAAGCATGCCGGCAACCGCCCATTGCATACCGTAAAACAGACGCCGGAAAGGAGCTTGTGCCTCTGACGGAACAAACAACCACACCATAAACAAGTAAAAGCCGGCAAACAGCCAACCCAGCACCGCCACGTGGGAGTGAGTATGCAACAGATGCTTGTAAGTCAAACCAAACGAATAAAAAGGATACAAACGAAGGACAACCCCCAACAAAGCAGCAATAACCAATACACCGCTACTTAGGCGCCATGCTTTTTGAAAGAAACTCATGGAACAGGTTTTTCTCGAAAGGCAATGCCGTTACTTAAAACAAAAAAGAAACTTTCTGGGGGGTGTCCAATGACAGTGGTCAACTCTTAAAATAAAAAAGCCACACTGTGCAAACAGTGCGGCATACGGTGTAAGCTACTTTTATGAAAACTAAGCGTTTACTTCCTCGAGTTTAGAGAAGAAGAAAGCACTTTCGATGGTGGCGTTTTCATCAGAGTCGGAGCCGTGGATGGCGTTCGCTTCTATAGACTTTGCAAACAGCTTGCGGATGGTGCCTTCCTCTGCTTTGGCGGGGTCAGTAGCGCCAATCAGTTTGCGGAAATCTTCTACGGCATTCTCTTTCTCAAGCACCAAAGCAATGATAGGACCCGAAGACATGTAGTTGCAAAGGTCTTGATAAAAAGGACGTTCTTTGTGCACAGCATAGAAGGCGCCGGCTTGCGCCAAAGTAAGACGCGTCATTTTCATTGCTACAATGCGGAAGCCCGCTTCTTCAATCATCTTCAAAATAGCACCGCTGTTGCCTGCAGCCACAGCATCGGGCTTAATCATGGAGAATGTACGTTTACCAGCCATTTCTTTTCTTTTTTTTTCGCCTGCAAAACTGCACATTTCAAAAGGCATTTCAAAACATAGAGGCAGCAAACTTGGTGGCTAAGTAGCACTCAAAACAAAAATAGCGGGCGTGTTTACCGTTTGGTGTGCATACTAAATAATGCTTATGCTTCGTTACTTAGAATGAAATTTTTTAAAATTCAATGTAAACCAAACTAAACAGTACCTTGAAACGAAGAGAATTCATACAACTGGCAGGTATGGGATTAGGCGCTTCGCTTTTGTCTATCCCCTTAATGGGCTCGCCTATTCCCTTTGAAGCTCTGCTGACGCCGCGTATGAGCAGAGCCGACAAAAAAAAGTTGGCGGACATTGTGCTTGATACCGCCAAGGCTAGGGGCGCTACCTACGCCGATGTGCGCATCCAACGCTCCCTGAATCAATACATTTTTACCCGGGAGGCGCAGGTGCAAAACATCGTAAACACCGAGTCCTTTGGGGTGGGCATTCGGGTCATCGTCAATGGTACTTGGGGCTTTGCCGCTACCGATGAGGTAACCCCCGATGGCGTGAAGCGTGCCGCAGAGCGTGCCGTAGCCATTGCCAAAGCCAATGCACGTTATCAGACCGAGCCTGTGCAGCTGGCACCGGTGCCTACTTATGGTGAAGTGTCTTGGAAAACACCCATCGAAAAAAATGCCTTAGAGGTGCCTGTGTCGGAGAAAGTAGAGCTACTGTTGAGTGTCAATGATGCTGCCCTGAAAAACGGCGCCAACTTCGTGAATTCGGCGCTTTTCATCGTGAACGAGCAGAAATATTTTGCCTCTACCGACGGCAACTATGTGGACCAGGACATCCACCGCATATGGCCTAATTTCAACGTAACAGCCGTTGACCCTAAAGAAGGTAAGTTCAAGAGCCGTCAGGCAATGAGTGCACCCATGGGCATGGGATATGAGTATTTGTCGGCTCGCCCCGAAGGAAAAATCAAAGGACCCGAAGGCACCGGCATGACCATGTACTATCGGTACTACGACATGGTAGAGGATGCTACGCAAGCAGCACGTCAAGCCAAAGAAATGTTGAAAGCCCCCTCGATTAAACCGGGAAAATACGACTTGGTGCTGGAGCCCAACCATTTGGGGCTTACCATTCATGAATCGGTAGGGCACCCCCTCGAGCTCGACCGCGTGCTGGGCTATGAAGCCAACTATGCGGGCACCAGTTTCGCTACCCTCGACAAATGGAAATCGGGCAACTTCAACTATGGCAACGAGTTGGTGAACCTCTATGCCGATAAAACGCAGCCCTATGCCTTGGGTACTGTGGGCTATGACGATGAAGGCGTAAAAACCAAAAAGTGGTATCTGGTGAAAGATGGCATCTTGGTAGATTACCAAGCCATCCGTGACCAAGCCCACATCTTGGGACACAAGGAGTCGCACGGCTGCTGTTATGCCGACAGCTGGAGTTCCATTCAGTTTCAGCGTATGCCCAACGTATCGTTAGAGCCGGGCAAAAAAGATTATTCCGTAGATGAGATGATTCGCGATGTGGACAAAGGCATCTACATTGCAGGGCGTGGCTCTTATTCCATAGACCAACAGCGCTATAACTTCCAATTCGGAGGCACTGTTTTCTATGAAATCAAGGGTGGAAAAATCACCGGCATAGTGAACGACGTGGCATATCAGTCCAACACACAGGAGTTTTGGAACTCGGTGGCAGCCATCTGCGACGCAAGAGACTACCGCCTTTTCGGCTCTTTCTTCGATGGCAAAGGACAGCCCTCGCAAATTAGCGCAGTATCGCACGGAAGCGCTACCACCCGTTTCAATGGGGTGAATGTCATCAACACAGCTCGTAAGATTTAACCAAAAGCCGCAAATGACCATGAGAATTTTATCTAAGGAAGAAGCCAAACAGTTGCTTGAAAAAATCATATCCTATTCCAAAGCCGATGAGTGTGAAGCAAACCTTAGCGGTGGGCAGGAGGGCAACATACGCTATGCACGCAATACCGTAACTACCAGTGGGTTAGCAGAAAATATAACCGCTTCATTTACTGCCTACTTCGGAAAGCGCTCGGGGACGGTTACTTTCAACGAGTTCGACGCCGAAAGCATAGCCAAGGCAGTGCGCCGCGCCGAAGAGCTGGCTCGCTTGGCGCCCGAAAACCCCGAGCACATGCCGGTGCTTGAGCCGCAACAATACATAGAAACCCCCACTTTTGTAGAGCGCACGGCGCAAATCACCGCCGACTATCGCGCCGACGTGGCAGGAAAAAGTATCGCTTATTGCAAAAATAAAGACCTGATTGCCGCCGGTTTCTTCTTGGATAATGCGCAATTTTCGGCAATCATGAATTCCAAAGGCTTGTTTGCCTATAGACGTTCCACAGAGGTGGAATTTTCGCTGACCGTACGCACGACCGATGGCACCGGCTCGGGCTATGTGGTGCAGGATTTCAATGATGTAGCCAAATTCGATGTTGAATCGGCTACCCGCATTGCCGCACAGAAGGCAATCGATTCGCGCAATCCTAAAGCTTTGGAGCCGGGTAAATACACTGTGATTCTGGAGCCAGCAGCAGCAGTAGACTTATTGCAAAATATGCTTTTCAATATGGATGCGCGCAGTGCCGACGAAGGGCGCAGTTTCTTGAGCAAAGCAGGTGGGGGCACCCGTCTGGGGCAAAAGCTTTTCGATGAGCGTGTAACCATCTATTCCGACCCAGCACATCCCGAAGTGCCTGCTTCGCCTTGGGCTGGCGATGGGCGACCTCAAGAAAAAGTGTATTGGGTAAAAAATGGCGTGGTGCAAAACGTGTATTACTCGCGCTATTGGGCAGCCCAAAAAGGCGTGAAAGCTATTCCGCCCCCTGCCAATGCTATTATGTTGGGCGGTGCTAAAAGCATAGAGGAGATGATACGCTCTACGAAGCGGGGCATACTGGTTACCCGTTTGTGGTACATCCGCACTGTTGACCCGCAAACCCTGCTTTATACAGGCTTGACCCGCGACGGTACTTTCTACATAGAAAACGGAAAGATTATGTTCCCTGTGAAAAACTTCCGTTTCAACGAAAGCCCTGTCATTATGCTCAATAACTTGGAAGAGCTGGGCAAGCCGCAGCGTATTAACGGCAACTTGGTGCCACCAATGAAAATCCGCGACTTTACTTTTACCAGCCTGTCCGATGCCATATGATTTCAAAGGAGGCATCAGGGTTTGATACAAATAGCCCGGCATGGCATTCAAAAGACCGTGCCGGGCGTTTTTGTTTGCCTTTTCCTTTGTGCTTTCGAGTGCAGGGGGCAATTCCCTGCCCAAACGAGCACTTACTTTTGTTTTCTTGCTTCGGCTTGTTGTCATTCGTTTTTATACACCTTCCCGTCTTTCATCACAAAGACCACTTTGCGCAGGGTCGATATGTTTTTCAAAGGGTCTTCTTGCACGGCGATGATGTCTGCCAGCATGCCCTCTTCAATGCTACCGAGGTTATCGACACCCAAGAGGTCGGCAGCGTTGAGCGTGGCTGAACGTATGGCTTCGAGCGGAGGCATGCCTGCTTCTACCATCAATTCAAACTCAATGGCATTTAAGCCATGTACAGAAACGCCGGAGTCGGTACCAAATGCTATTTTTACGCCGGCTTTGTAAGCTTTGGCAAAGGTCTTTTGTATTTGTGGTCCTACTGCCAAGGCTTTAGGCACCACTATGGGCGCATAATATCCGGGCACTTTGGCAGAGTCGGCAACGGTGCGTCCTGCCAAGATGGTAGGCACGTAGTAAGCCCCTGTTTTTTTGAAAAGCTCTATGGCTTCGTCATCCATGTAGGTGCCGTGCTCTATGGAGTGCACGCCTGCGCGTAGGGCTCTTTTCATGCCTTCGGCGCCGTGTGCATGCACAGCTACCTTCATGCCATAGTCGCGGGCAGTTTCTACTATGGCACGCAGTTCTTCGTCGGTAAATTGTGGGGCAGTGCCACTTTTGGCAAGACTCAATACCCCACCAGTGGCTGTTATTTTAATCAAGTCAGCGCCATTTTTGTAGCGTTGGCGCACCGCCTTGCGGCACTCGTCTGGACCATTGGCAACCCCCTCGTAGGGACCCGGGTCGCCCATAAGGTCTTTGCGGTAGCCATTGGTGGGGTCGGCATGCCCACCGGTAGTAGCAATTGACTTGCCTGCGGTGAACACGCGCGGACCGTCTATCAAACCAGCATTGATGGCATTACGTAGTGATATGTTTACGCCTGTGCCGCCCAAGTCGCGCACGGTGGTAAAGCCTGCCATCAAAGTTTTACGGGCGAAGTTTACCGAACGGTAGGCAATGTCGGCAGGGTTGAGGATGAAACGCTCGAGCGTATTGTTCGGGTTGGTTTCTGTTTCAAGGTGCACATGCATGTCCATCAAACCGGGGAGTACGTAATGCTTGCGCAGGTCAATGACCTTTTCGCCCTCTTGAGGGGTTAGATAGCCTTTTTCTATGCTACGGATGGTGTTGCCTTCGATGCGCACGGTAACGCCATCGAGCCATTTTCCTTTTTTCACATCGAGCACATGCCCGCAGTGTAGCAAAGTGGTTTGAGCTAAGGCGTTGCTCAGCCCACACCATAAGAGTAAAAGAGTAATGAGCTGTTTCATGTATATACGAGATTTGGTTTCTGCTAATGAAGATAGCAAAAAAAGTAACTACTTGTTTGAGTGCAGGAGAAAAGCACCCCAAAGGGTAATATGTGCGGCATTGCCGCTGTGCATCGGTGAGAAATATGTTCAAGAAGTTCTTTTGCAATTGCGCTTGCAAGGAGAGAAAAAGAAAGATACTACCTTGTTGAAGCGCCGCGAAGACAGCGTGTAAGTTACGATACTGATTTTTCTTGTTTAAAGGCTGAACACAAGCCCTTGGCTGAACTGATAGATGAAAGGAGTGATGGGGATGAGTGGTAAGCTTTCGTAGGAGGCTGTAAAAGAGGTGTTGAATTTCAGCTTTTTAGAAATAGGAAAGTTGAGGTGTAGCTCGCCATTAAGCCGGTGCCGAAAATTGTTTACTGACTCGTCGTAGCCTGTTTGGTAATAGACCGCCATGACTGTTTTGAGAGCGGGGGTGATTTGCCCGCGCCAGTGCAGGTAGTTAGACGATTTCCAGAGAAAAGGGTTGGCTTCGTAGCTCGTGGATTTGTCGTTCAGCTGCCAGTGTTCGCGTTCTGCCATGATGCCTGTGCCCAGAAAAACATGGTGCTGAGGGGTGTCGAGTAGGCGCCAGCGTATGCCGCCGCCGCCCAAATAGCGCTCTTGCAGCCCGCGCAGCTTATCTACTTGCCATTGTGCAAACAACTCATAGGAAAGAGTGCGTTGCCAGAGTAGATTACTACGCAGGTGCGTGTAGCCGAAGTTGAAAAACTCGGCATCGTTGATTTTTAAATAGCTGTATTGGTTTAGCAGTAGATACAAATGCTTTTTGCCAGCGCGCAATACGTCCACGTTGCCCCGCAGCGAAGTGTAGCGCAGGGGGTTATCCGCAAGAGCCGAGCGGTTGTAAAGACTTAGCGAGGCGCTCAAGTTCAGCATCCAGTAATTGGCAGAGTCGGGCAAAAAGCGCTCTTTTTCTACATTCAGTATTTGGGCATGTAGGTCGGTACGTGCCAAATAAAGCAGCAAAACAAAGTATGCAAAGACAGCAGGAAATGCTGGTTTACTGTGCATTTTTCTCTTCCTGTATTTCTTGATACAACACCTGCAGCACCACTTCCCCCACAGCTTTGAGTGTGTTTTTGTCAATGATAGACAGATTGTCTTTTAAAGTGTGGTGGTAATCGCGAAAGCCGTCTTGATAGTCGATGATGTCGATGCTTGGAATTTTGGCATCTCGGTTTACATAGAAGTGGTCATCCAGAATACCACCAAAGCTTATGTTGGCTTTTTGATTGATGAAATAATTTCCGTAGCCCATCAGTTGTGCTATGTGCCACACTTTTTCCACTATTTGTGGGGCGTATTCCAGAGAGTAAGGCTCTTTGTAGAAACGGGCATTTTGGGCACCTACCATATCCAACAAAATACCATAATAAGCCGAGTAGTTGGGTGTATGAGGATTTTTTGCCCAATACTGAGAGCCCTGACACCAGAACGAGGAAGCGTTGCCCACTGCCTCATCCATGAATTCGGGCACACCGTTGTCTTCCATGTCAAAGAGAATGATGTCCACGCCTACGGCAGGTTGTTCGGCGGTTAGCAGGCGGGCTATTTCCAGTAAGACCGCCACACCGCTTCCTCCGTCATTGGCACCATCTATGGGCTTGCGCCACAGAGAGTCGGCAGCTTCTTTGTCTGCGAAAGCGCGGGTGTCCCAGTGAGCCATGAGTAAGATACGGCGCTTTATGTCGGGGCGATAGCTTGCAATGATATTGCGCCCTACATAGGTTTTGCCGTCGAACGATTGCGCTTCGAATACTTGCATTTGGGTTTGCAGTCCGAAGCCTTGCAGTTTTTCATAGAGCCAGCGCCCGCAGGCATCATGAGCAGCAGCGCCCGGGGTACGGGGTCCGAAATCTACTTGTTTTTTGATATAGGCATAAGCAGAATCGGCATTGAATGTGGGGATTTGTTTAAGGGTAATAGAAGGCTTGGTAGTTTCTTTTTGGCGTTGTTGGTGGTTTTGTTCACAACTGCCCAAGAGGGTGCACCCTATGCAAAGAGCGACGAAAAAAGAGAAATAGCGTTTCATTATCAATAGTCTTTTACTATTCGTTGTAAAAATGGCAGATGGGCTGATAGAACCCATCTGCTACTAAGGGGAGTGTTTTTATTCTTCATAAGCCCAATCGATGCCTTGCTTGCCATCGCGAACGACAATACCCAAGGTTTTCAGGTCGGCACGGATGGCATCTACTTTATCGTATTGCTTTTGGGCTTTAGCTTCGGCGTAGTGTTTCAATATAATGTTGAGCAGGGGCTCGAAAGCTTCGGGGCGTTCCTCTTTCATGCCCAATATATTTTCCCACAACAAAGGCATTTCTGTTTGCAGGCGGGCAAATACTTCGGGCGCTACTTCGCCAATAGCGTCGGCTTTGGTGCGAAACTGATTTACCTTCTTCACCAACGCCTGCAGGTGGGTGAGGCACAGTGCCGTATTCAGGTCATCGTAAAGGGCAGCCCATGCCTTGTTGAGCTCTTGTGTAATTTCTTTTTCAAGTTTTTCGTTGCGTTCTTTGGCAACCTCTGGATAGCGCATCTGCTTCAAATCACGGATGGCGTTCAGCAGCTTGATATACACCTTGCGTGCGGCTTGTAGCGCTTGGTCCGAGAAGTCGAGCGTGCTTCGGTAGTGTGCCAGCAACAAGAACAGGCGCACGGTCATGGGAGTATAAGGCTGCGAGATGAGTGGGCTGTTGCCACTGAACAACTCTTCAAGGGTGATGAAGTTGCCCAATGACTTGCTCATCTTCTTGCCTTCTATGGTAATTAGGTTGTTGTGTAGCCAGTAGCGCACCGGAGATTTGCCGTTGTTGGCGGCTTTGGCTTGTGCTATTTCACACTCGTGGTGCGGAAACACCAAGTCCATGCCGCCGCCGTGGATGTCGAAGGTCTCGCCCAAATACTTGGTACTCATGACGGTACACTCCAGATGCCAGCCGGGAAAGCCAGCGCCCCAAGGTGAGTTCCAGCGCATGATATGTTCGGGGTTGGCTTTTTTCCAAAGGGCAAAGTCAGCGGGGTGGCGCTTTTCTTCTTGCCCTTCGAGGTTATCGCGGCTGTTGGCAAGCTGCTCTTGGGGGTCACGCCCCGACAGCTCGCCATAGGGATGGCTTTGGGCATATTTGGGCACATCGAAATAGACCGAGCCGTTTACTTCATATGCCCATCCCTTGTCTATGATGCGCTGTACCACTTCTATTTGTTCAAGAATATGTCCAGTTGCTGTTGGCTCTATGCTCGGGCGCAGCACATTGAGCCAATCCATCACGCGGTGATATTTCACTGTGTAGCGTTGAACTACTTCCATGGGTTCGAGCTGCTCCAGCTTGGCACGTTGTGCAATCTTATCTTCGCCGTGGTCGCTGTCGTCGGTGAGGTGCCCCACGTCGGTGATGTTGCGCACATAGCGTACTTTGTAGCCCATATGCTGAAGTAAACGGTAGAGCACATCGAAGACTACTGCGGGGCGGGCATTGCCCAGATGTGCGTCATTATATACGGTGGGACCACACACATACATGCCCACAAAAGGAGGGTTGAGCGGTTCGAACAGTTCTTTTTGCTTAGTTAAGGTATTGAAAAAATATAGTTTTTGTTCTTGACTCATAGCTTAGGCTATTTCCCGTTTGTTTTTTTGAATGACAAAGCTAAGAAAAAAGCGCTTGTTATTGGAGGAATCGATTGTATTGCCATGCGCATCATGAGCTGCTTTTGTAGCTTGCTGTCGGTGTAAGGGCATGCAATGTCGGTGCGAGTCCTTCTTCAAGTGTGGCAAATGAAAAGCCACGTGCCAAAGCGGCTTCTATGATGGCAGGCAGCAAGCGTATCATGCGTGGATATGCTTTGATGCTGTCGTGAAAGACAAGGATGCTGCCATGGCGCAACAAGGGCTTTAGTTGGGGTATCAGAGCATCTGCCTGCAGGCGTGGGTCATAATCATGGGTGAGGATGTCCCACATGACGATGGCATAGTCTTTTCGCAAGGCACACAACTGTTTAGGCGTGATACGCCCATAAGGCGGACGAAACAGACGCGGCAAGGCAGTGCCTGCTGTGTCTTCCATCACATGACGGCACATGCTCACTTCTTTGAGGTAATGGGTGAGCGAAGTCTGCCAGCCTTTCACGTGATGAAAAGTATGATTGCCTACTGTATGCCCGGCACGCAGCACTTCTCGGAACAAAGCCGGGTGTTTGCGCACATTGTCGCCTACACAAAAGAAGGAAGCTTTGACACCATAGCGGTCGAGTACATCGAGTACATCGGGGGTAGCTTCGGGCACAGGACCGTCGTCGAAGGTCAAGTACAGCGTAGGCTGCTCATGTAAGGGCTTGGGTATCTGCCAGTAGCAGGAAGGAAACGCATGGCGCAACAGGGCAGGAGTACGAAAGAAGGGCATAGGCTTGTGTGTCAAGGCATTAAAACGAAAAGAGCAAAGGAAGTGACGCAAAAATTGCGCCACTTCGAACATCTTTTACACTACAATATTGATGATGCGTTTGGGTACGATGATGACTTTTTTAGGGGTTTTACCATCCACCCATTTTTGCACCACTTCGTTTTGCAAAACCACCTTTTCTATTTCTTCTTTGGGGATATCCAAAGGCAGGGTGATTTTAGTGCGCATCTTGCCATTGATAGATACGGGATACTCGAAGCTGTCTTCCACCAAATAGCTTTCGTTATATTCGGGGTAGGGGGCATCTACCACCGAACTACTGTGCCCTAAGGCATGCCAGAGCTCTTCGGCAAGGTGCGGGGCATAGGGCGACAAAAGCACCACAAAGGGCTCTAAGATGGCTCTTTTATGGCATTTGAGGCGCTGCAGCTCATTGACCAACACCATGAAACTACTTACCGGTGTGTTGAGCGAGAGCCGCTCGATGTCTTCGCTTACACGTTTGATGGTTTGGTGCAGCACCTTCAGCTCTTCCTTGGCAGGCGCTTCGTCGTTTACTATGAGTTGTCCTTCTTCATCGAAGAATAGGTTCCATACTTTGCGTAAGAATCGGTAAACGCCATCAATGCCGTGGGTATTCCATGGCTTGGAGTGTTCGAGTGGTCCCAAAAACATCTCGTAGAGACGCAGGGTATCTGCACCATACTCGGCAACGATGTCATCGGGGTTTACTACATTATGGCGCGACTTGGACATCTTTTCTATCTCGTAGCCACAGATGTACTTGCCGTCTTCGAGAATGAATTCGGCGTCGGCAAGGTCGGGGCGCCAGCGGCGAAAGGCTTCGGTGTCTAGTACATCGTTGTTTACCAAGCTGATATCCACATGCATAGGTACCGTGTCGTATTGGTCTTTTAAGCCATAAGACACGAAGGTATTGGTATTTTTGATGCGGTACACGAAATTTGAGCGCCCCTGAATCATGCCTTGGTTGACGAGCTTTTGGAAGGGCTCGTCGAAGGGGAGCCAGTGGCGGTCATAGAGAAATTTAGTCCAGAAGCGGGCGTAAAGTAAGTGCCCCACGGCATGCTCGGTGCCACCTATGTACAAGTCCACATTTTTCCAGTAGTCGATGGCTTCGGGCGAAGCAAAGCGTTCGTCGTTGTGTGGGTCGCAGTAACGCAGAAAATACCAAGAAGAGCCTGCCCAACCCGGCATAGTATTTAGTTCGAGGGGATAGCCGTTGGGACTTACCCAGTTTTCGGCACGCCCCAAGGGCGGGTCGCCATTTTCGGTGGGTAAGTATTTGTCTACGGGGGGCAGTTCCAGAGGTAAGTATTGCTCATCGAGCGGGTAGGGAATACCGTCGCGGTATTCTATGGGGATAGGTTCGCCCCAATAACGTTGGCGTGCAAAGACGGCATCGCGTAGCTTATACTGCACTCGGCGGCGTCCCAAGCCACGTTTTTCTATCTCTTCAATGGCTTTTTCTATAGCTGACTGCCAGTCAAGCCCGTTGAGGAAATCCGAGTTGATGAGGCGTCCATGCTTGATTTGGGTAGGGTCTTCGAGCGCTTCGGTGCCTTCAATAACAGGTATGATGGGCAGTCCAAAGTGTTTGGCAAAGCGAAAATCGCGGTCGTCGGAAGAAGGCACCGCCATCACGGCGCCAGTGCCATACCCTGCCAGTACGTAGTCGCCTACCCATACGGGAATAGGCTTGCCTGTGAAGGGGTGGGTTGCATAAGCACCCGTGAAGACCCCCGACACATGTTTGACATCGCTCATGCGGTCGCGCTCCGAGCGGTTTTTGGCTTCCTCTACATAAGCCAACACTTCGTTACGTTGTTCTTCGGTGGTGATGCGCTCGACCAGTTCATGCTCGGGTGCCAGTACCAAGAAGGTAACGCCGAAGATGGTATCTATGCGGGTAGTGAACACCTTGATGAACAGATGTTCTTTACCTTGTAAGGGGAATTTGACTTCGGCGCCAAAGGATTTGCCTATCCAATTGTGCTGCATCTCTTTGACAGCTTCGGGCCAGTCGATGCGTTCTAAGCCTTCAAGTAGGCGTTCGGCATAAGCAGTGATGCGCAGCGCCCACTGCCGCATTTTTTTCTTCACGACAGGGTGTCCGCCACGCTCCGACACGCCGTCTTTTACCTCATCGTTGGAAAGCACCATGCCCAAGGCGGGGCACCAGTTCACGGTCATGTCGTCGAGGTAGGCAAGGCGGTAGTCGAGCAAAATTTCTTGCTTTTTGCGCTCATCGAATGATTGCCATTCTTGGGCTGTAAATTGGGGGGTATCTTCGTTGCAGTGTGCGTTCAGGTGTTGGGTTCCGTGTTTTTCGAAGTGTGCAACGAGGGTTTCTATGGGTTCTGCTTTGTCGGTTTGCTTGTTGTACCACGAGCCAAAGAGCTGGAGGAATATCCACTGCGTCCATTTATAATATTTGGGGTCGGAAGTACGTACTTGGCGGCTCCAGTCATAGGAAAAGCCGATGGAGCGCAGTTGTTCCTTATAGCGTGCAATGTTCTTTTCGGTGGTGATGGCAGGGTGTTGCCCGGTTTGTATGGCGTACTGTTCGGCAGGCAAGCCGAAGGAATCAAAGCCCATAGGGTGTAATACATTGTAGCCCTTGTGCCGCTTATAGCGCGCTATGATGTCGCTGGCTATATAGCCCAGCGGGTGCCCCACATGCAAGCCGGCACCGGAAGGGTAGGGGAACATATCGAGCACATAGTATTTGGGCTTACCGGGTACTTCCTGCACACGGTAAACTTGCTGCTCTTCCCAATATTGCTGCCACTTTTTTTCTATTTCGGCGGGTGTATATGCTTTCATATCTGTGTTTGATGGTCTATGAATCAGGGGGCAAAGTTACAAATAGATTAGAGCTGAAACAAAGCCATGACTTGCTTAAGCCGAAAAGCAATAAATGAAAAAAGCGGTGCAAGAAAGCGCACCGCTGGTGGTATGTATCTAAAAGGGGGTTTTTCCTTAGGCAATAGCCAAACGTTTGAATGCAACTACTTTGGCGGTGGGAGCTGCTTCTTTCAGTACTTGAGCAACCGTTTTTTTATCGTCTTTTACAAACTGTTGGTTCAACAGCGTGTGCTCTTGGAAGAACTTATTTAGTTTGCCCTGAGCAATCTTTTCGATGATATTCTCGGGTTTGCCTTCTTGACGTGCCTGTTCGCGACCTACTTCCAATTCTTTTTCCACGATGGCAGGGTCCACATCGTCTTTGTCGATGGCGATGGGCTTCATGGCTGCGATTTGCATGGCAATGTCTTTGCCGGTTTCGCTGAGGTCTGCACCTCCTACACCTTCGAATACCACCAATACACCTACTTTTTCGTTGCTGTGCAGATATTCGACGATTTTTTCGCCCGTATAAAATACGTAATCGCTGATGGTGAGTTTTTCACCAATTTTACCTATCAACTCGGTGATGGCTTCTTTTGCGGTTTGCCCGGAAGCCAGTGTCAAGTTTTCTACTTCTTCTTTGGTTTTAGGTTTGTTTGCTTTGACGGCTTCCAAGATAGCTTTCCCCAAGCTGCGGAACTCGGTATTTTTGGCTACGGGTTCAGTTTCGCAGCTGAAAGCAAAAGCGGCTGCTTCGGTACCGTTGTTGTAAATAAATACAACGCCTTCTTTGGTTTCGTTGTCGGCACGCTTAAGTGATATTTTCTCTCCTTTCTTGCGAAGAATTTCAATAGCTTTATCAAAGTCGCCTTCGGCTTCTTGCAGGGCTTTTTTGCAGTCCATCATGCCCATGCCTGTCATCTGGCGCAGTTTGTTTACATCTTGTGCTGTGATTGCCATAGTATTTGTTGTTTTTTATGAAATAGTTAAGACTGGGTTTTGTGTTTTAAAAGGCAAGCCCATCAACGTGCAATTGATGGGCAGCCATGTTTATATGTAAAAGAGCATTTGCGGTGTCAATAGAAGGAAGAAAGGTGGCTTATTCTTCCTCGTCATGGCTTTCGGGTGCATTCTCTAAGTCAGCACCTTCATCCATAGCGCGCTTTTTGTTTTCTTCTGCTTGAAGCTTTTGAGCTTCTTTTTCTTGCTTGCGCTCTTGTTGCGCTTCTTCAATGACATCGCCAATGTAGTTGACAATCAATTCGATGGATTTGTAGGCGTCGTCGTTGGCGGGGATGGGGTAGTCCACGCTGGTGGGGTCAGAGTCAGTGTCCACCATAGCAAATACAGGGATACCCAGGCGTTTGGCTTCTGCCAAAGCGATGTGCTCGCGATGGATGTCCACGATGAAGAGTGCACCGGGCAGACGGTTCATTTCCAAAATACCGCCCAATACTTTTTCCATCTTTTCTTTCTTACGCTCCATCATCAAGCGCTCACGCTTGGTCAAGTTTTCGTAAGATTCGCTCTTCATGAGCTTTTCCAAGCTGTTGAGCTTTTTGATGGACTTGCGTATCGTGCTGAAATTGGTGAGCATGCCACCCAACCAGCGTTCGGTTACATAGGGCATGCCGGTACGCTTGGCTACTTGCTCCACGATTTCGCGGGCTTGCTTTTTGGTAGCCACAAAAAGGACTTTCTTGTTGCTGCGTACAACGCCTTTCATTGCTTTGGCTGCCTCGTCAAGAGCAACCAACGTTTTGTTGATATCTATTAAGTGGATGCCGTTCTTCTCCATGAAGATGTAAGGTGCCATTTTGGGGTTCCACTTGCGTTTCAAGTGACCAAAATGCACCCCGGCTGCCAATAGGTCTTTATATTCCAATTTCTTTGCCATATTTCAAGAGTATTTTTAAGTAAGCAGTTTGCAGGATTAACGTTTGGTCCACTGGAAGCGTTTTCTTGCTTTTGCACGACCATACTTTTTGCGTTCCACCATACGGGGGTCACGGCGCAAGTAGCCTTCTTCTTTGAGTGCTGCACGGTACTCAGGGTTGTATTCCACCAGTGCACGAGCAGTAGCCAAACGGAAAGCCTCGGCTTGCCCTGCGATTCCGCCACCGTCCAAGTTGGCTTTTATGTCGAATTTGCCGGCTTCGTTGACCAAGGTCAATGCCTGCATTGCCACTGTGCGCAATACTTCTGTGGGGAAGTACTCCTCGAAGGGGCGCCCGTTGATGGTGATGACACCACTGCCCGGCTTCATATAGATACGCGCTACAGCAGTCTTTCTACGTCCTATTGTATTGATAACTTCCATGATTAGTATTTCAGTTTATATTCCTTAGGTTGTTGTGCTTGATGCGGATGCTCTGCTCCTTCGTATAAATGCAAGTTCTTGAACAACTGACGACCCAAGCGGTTTTTGGGCAGCATGCCTTTCACAGCTTGCTCCACAAGACGGGTAGAAGATTTGGCTTTCACTTGCTTGGCAGTCAAAGCACGTTGCCCCCCCGGATAGCCTGTGTAGCGGATGTAGAGCTTTTCATCCCATTTTTTGCCGGTGAATCGCACCTTGTCGCAATTGATAACAATCACATGGTCGCCACAGTCCACGTGAGGGGTGTAGAGAGGCTTGTGCTTTCCACGCAGGAGATGCACAATTTGGCTTGCCAGGCGACCTACCACGGCGTCGGTAGCGTCCACCACGAGCCACTCTTTTGTAACCGTATTTTTATTTGCCGAAACGGTTTTGTAACTCATGTACTTCACGGTTCTTCTCGTTTTATAGTTTATTTAATAGGTCATACCCTTTCAAAAAAGGACACAAATATAGGCACGTTTGACACTAACATGCAAATTTTCAACTCTTTTTTGCATGTCGGTCAAACATGGGGGCAAATTTACGAAAACTTTTAAGATTTTTACTATGAATGCGTTAAGTTTTTTGCAGGTGTTTGCCTAAGCCTCTCGCCATTGCCCAAAGGCGTGCGGCGCAGGGCATGTGGCTTCGTTTTTTTTGACGTGCTCAAGAATGTGAATTCTAAAAAAAAGAACAAAAGTGGTAACCCAATTATTCTGAGTGCAGAATATTTTTTAAATTAACCCGTAAACACAAAAAAACATTTTAAAAATACCAAAAACACAGTTGCTTATGGACGTGTATATCTATGAAGCCTTGCGCACACCGCGGGGTAAAGGAAAAACCGATGGGGCATTGCATGCCACACAGCCAGTGCATTTACTTACTACTTTGCTGCGTGAGCTGAAAGAACGTCTGCAGTTAGATACTGCCGAAGTGGACGATTTCATTGCCGGTTGTGTAACACCTATTGGCGAGCAAGGTGCTGACATAGCCCGTACGGCAGTGTTGGCAGCCGGCTATGCCGAAACTGTCACTGGGGTGCAAATCAACCGCTTTTGTTCTTCGGGTTTGGAAGCCATCAACATGGCTGCCGCCTATATTGCTTCGGGGCAGGCACAACTGATGATAGCCGGCGGGGTGGAGTCCATGTCGCGAGTGCCTATGGGCTCAGACGGTGGTGCTTTGTTTACAAGTCCCGAGATAGTAGGAGGCTTGCAGATTGTGCCGCAGGGGATTTCGGCAGACCTGATTGCCACCAAGTACGGCTATGACCGCCCTCAGTTGGATGCCTTTGCTGTAGAGTCGCATCAAAGGGCAGCTAAGGCATGGGCAGAAGGTTATTTTAAGCGTTCGGTTGTGCCGATAAAAGACATTTTGGGGCACGTGATACTTGACAAAGACGAAACCGTGCGCCCCGATACCTCTTTAGAAATCATGAGTACGTTGCCGCCTTCTTTTGCTATGATGGGGCAGATGGCAGGCTTGGATGCTCTGGCTATTGAGAAGTACCCTAAGCTTGAGCGCATAGAGCATGTGCACCATGCGGGCAACTCGTCGGGCATTGTAGATGGGGCAGCGGTGGTGTTGTTGGGCAGCAAAGCCATAGGTGAAAAGCTGGGGTTAAAGCCGCGTGCTCGTATCAAGGCATTCACCACCTGCGGTTCGGAGCCAACCATTATGCTGACAGGACCCATACCCGCTACCGAGAAGTTACTCAAACGAACGGGCATGCAAATATCGGACATAGACCTTTTCGAAGTGAATGAAGCCTTTGCGGTAGTTCCTTTGCTTTACATGGATACTTTCAATATTCCGCACGACAAAGTGAACGTCAATGGCGGTGCCATTGCCATGGGGCACCCTTTAGGAGCTACGGGCGCCATTTTGCTCAATACCCTGATTGATGAACTCGAGCGGCGCCAGTTGGCTACGGGCTTAGTAACGCTCTGCATCGGCGGTGGCATGGGCATCGCTACTTTGGTTGAAATGGTATAACCTAAAAAATGCAAGGAAGTCATGATTCAATATACAATCAAGAAAGGGGTAGCCGTGCTCGACATCAATATGGAGGGCTATCCGATGAACGTACTCAATGAGGAATCTATCAAAGCGCTGGGTGAAGTCCTTGAGCGGGCACTCAGCGACGACGCAGCCAAAGGAATTGTGATTACTTCTTCAAGGAAGGAGTTTGTGGCAGGTGCCGATTTGAAAATGTTGCAGCAATCGGCAGATGTGGAAACTACTTACCAGATGATTCGGCAATTGCACAATATCTTTCGCCGCATGGAAACCGGGCGTAAGCCTGTGGTGGCTGCCATCAATGGTACTGCCCTGGGGGGAGGCTATGAGTTGGCTCTGGCTTGCCATCGACGCATAGCGCTCAATCATGAAAAAATACAAATAGGCTTGCCCGAAATACAGATAGGCTTGTTTCCGGGAGGCGGCGGCACACAACGTCTGCCACGCCTGATTGGCATAGAGCCAGCTATGCAGTTTATTTTGCAAGCCAAACGTATGAATCCGCAAGAAGCGCTGAAAGCCGGGCTGGTAGATGAGCTGGCAGACACAAGAGAGGAGCTGTTGCAAAAAGCCATCGACTGGGCGCTGGCAAACCCTTCAGCGTTGCAGCCCTACGACGAAATAGACAAAAAAGGCAAGGTCGTGGGCAAGAAAGACTATAGGATACCGGGAGGCAATGTGCAAAGTCCCAAAGGAGTGCAGACCTTCATGGCAGGAACGGCGCTGTTGGTACAGAAGGTGCATTTCAACTATCCGGCAGCACATGCTGTCATGAAGTGCCTCTATGAAGGGCTGCAGGTGCCCATAGATTTAGGTTTAGACATAGAAGCAAAATATTTTGCTCAAATAGCCCAAACCAAAGAGGCAAAAAACATGATTCGCACCTTGTTTTTTGCCATGAACGAAGCCAATAAAGGGGCGGCAGCCCCCCAAGGAGTAACACCCCGTGAGGTGAAGAAAGTAGGCATCTTAGGTGCCGGCATGATGGGCTCGGGCATAGCTTACGTGAGTGCTATGGCAGGCATTGAGGTGGTGCTCAAAGATGTGTCAGTAGAAAAAGCAGAGAAAGGAAAGGACTACTCCCGCGAATTACTTAAAAAAAGTGTGGCACGTGGCAAGATGAACCGAGAGCAGGCAGACCAAGTGCTGGCGTTGATTCGCCCCACGGCTGATGCTGCAGACTTAGCAGGTTGCGACTTGGTCATAGAAGCCGTATTTGAAGACAGAGAATTGAAATACAAAGTAACGCAAGAGGCAGAAGCATTTCTTGACGAACGGGCTGTTTTTGCTTCCAATACTTCTACCTTGCCCATCACTTCGCTGGCAGAAGCAAGCCGCCGTCCGGAGCAGTTCATCGGGCTGCATTTCTTCTCGCCGGTCGATAAGATGATGCTGGTGGAAATCATCATGGGCGAAAAAACAAACGATTATGCTTTGGCTACCGCCATTGCTTATGTGCAGAAAATTCGTAAAACACCCATTGTAGTCAACGATTCGCGCGGCTTTTACACCTCACGATGCTTTGGCACATACACCTCAGAAGGCATCACCATGCTTGCAGAAGGGATAGTGCCGGCGCTCATAGAGCATGCCGGCGAGCAGGCTGGCATGCCGGTGGGACCTCTCGAAGTAGCCGATGCCGTCAATCTGGATTTGATATATAAAGTAGGCAAACAAACCGAGAAAGATACAGGATTGGCTTTCTCTTCTTTACCCGAAGGCAAGGTGATTATCAAGTTTGTGGAGGAGCTGGGGCGTACGGGGCGCCGCGACAAAAAAGGCTTTTACGAATATCCGGAAAATGAACCCAAGCGTCTATGGAAGGGGCTGCAGGAGCTGTTCCCACCCAAGGCGGAGCAACCACCCATAGAAGAACTCAAAAAACGCCTATTGTACCGGCAGGCGTTGGAAGCAGCTCGCTGCTTTGAAGAGGGTGTGGTGCGCACCCGCCGCGATGCCGATGTGGGCTCGATTCTGGCATGGGGATTTCCGCCTTATACAGGGGGCGCCCTTTCATTTATTGACTACGTAGGCATTCAAACCTTTGTAGCAGAGCTGGAGCGCTTGGCTAAGACTTACGGCGAGCGCTTTACACCTACCGACGCTTTGCGTGAAGCCGCCGCTAAAAATGACTATGCAGGCTATATAAACCGTTGGAAATAAAAGACGCTTGTATTGAACGACCTTTCGTACAGCTAAAAGTGCTGCCTTACGGAAGGTCGTTTTTTTGTTTTAACAACCTGCTGTCTTGGAAGAAACACGCTTGTTTTTTTTGAGCTGAGTACATGTTTTAGGTTGTCGTCTCTTGCTATTTCGAACGAAGTGCAAGCGTAGTGAGCAATCTCGTTATCCCAAGCCATAAAAAGCAGGTAGATTTCTCGCTTGCGTTCGAAATAACAACAAAGGGCGCCCGAAACAACCTTGAAGCGTGGGGGGATAAGATTACAAAAGGAGAGGGGAAGCAAGGGCATGCTTTTGGGCAATGATTTTACCTTAATGCTTGCTTTCTCTGACACTTTTTTATTTTTCCTACTTTTACCATGTAAATCAACTTTTTTAGGTAAGTGGACACATGCAAGAGCGTTTGTATTTTTTTGCGGTGGTGCCACCCGAACCCTTGTACTCGGAGGTGCGGGCAATGAAAGAAGAAATTCGTGATTTGTTTGGCTGCTCGTGGGCGTTGCGTTCACCTGCTCATATTACTTTGTACATGCCTTTTCGCATGAACGAAAGCGAAGAGGCGCAGTTGGTAGCATCGATACGCCGTTTTGCAGCTCCTTTTGAACGCTTCCGCCTGTATATTGACGGTTTTGACTGCTTTCGCCCGCGTGTGTTGTTTTTACATGTAGAGCCATCGGGCGCTTTGCAAGGTCTGCAGGCTTCGCTTTGTGCCTACCTGAAAGAGGCACATGGCATTCATGACCGCCGCATGGAGCGCCCTTTTCACCCGCACATGACCTTGGCGCATCGCGATGTGTCGCCCGCTCAGTTTGAGGAGATGTGGGCTTATTACAAAGACAAACCTTTTTCTGCCAGCTTTGAAGTAAAAGGTTTCTATTTGCTAAAGCATGAACACAAGCAATGGAAAGAACATGTCTTCTTTCCATTTTCCGGTGGGAATTAGGGCAGCAGGTAGGGCAAATACTCGGCAGGGAGTGCCCATTGGGTTGATTCTTCTGCAGTAGGTAGCACCAACAAACCGGAATCAAGCAACTGGTGGGGCTTATGCGAAAAGGCGGCAAGGCATGTGCTTGCTGCAAAGAAGCACAGCCTTTTTCAAATTACTGATGCAAAAGCGCCTGCCTGTATTGTTCGAGCAGCTTCCGGTAGTACTGTTCCGTGCATTGCAGTTCATGACGGGTAAAACCGAGGCAACGAGCTATTTAGTGCCTGTCTTTTTCTGTGGGGCGCTCCCGCGCTTGTTGCAGGCAGGTGAGTGCTCGAATATTCTATGCCCTTGGCAATGTATCGGATTTATTGTTTTCCGTATTATCCTCAGCCAAAAAGTTTTTGTATCGCTGGTAAAGATAGGATGCAATCAGTAGAACACCGCCAGATGCAATAAATAAAATAATGCGGTTGAGTGTGGCTTCGGTGCGGATGTCCATAAGCAATATTTTCAAAACAGAGAGCAATGCAAGCAGAACCCCCAAGCGCCGGCGATTGTAATGCTTTTGACGGACGCCCGTGTAAATCCAAAAAGCCGCAAGCAGCAACCACGACAAGCTCAACACAAAACGCAAGCTGAGGTCAAGATGAAATTGATAAGTTGCATTGTCTGTCGGTTGCATGGCTATCATATAAAAGCCGATGGCTTCCATACTGCATATAAGCAGCAGTCCTATTTCTCGAAGGTAGAAGTTTGCTTGCACATAGGCTTTTGGGTAGTTGCCTTGCGACAGCTGCTTTTTTTGATGAAGCAGCAATCCCCAGAATGCCGCATAAACTGCATAGCGCCACAACCATCCCCAAGGTGAGGCGCCTTTTATGAATATATGCCATGTGATGTTTTCTATGCTTGCAAGGCATCCGATAAAAGCAAAGGTGGCGAGTGCAGGTACCCAGCCATAACGTATGGGCAGCGGAAAGACCAGCCCGGCACGTTTTTCTGCCCAGTGGGTTACGGCTAAATAATAAACCACACTGAAACAAAAGATGAGCGGAGAGCTAAAGGTGTTATCATAGAGGTTATTCAGCAAAGCAAAGTTGATAAATTCAACTGTTGAAAACCAAAAAGTGAAAATGAAGAAAATGGTGAGACCATTTTGCAGTTGGCTGTCTGGTACTGTAAGCCGTCGGCAAAGGTAGCCCATGCTTGCAATGACAGCCCAATGACTCAGTAGTTGCCACCAGAGCAATTTGTTTTCTTCAAACTGAAGGCTTTGTGTTAAACCAGATAGCAGAAAAAGCCCCCCAGTGATGTAGTAGATGACCTGCCAGTAAGTGGCGGTATGGTTATGGGCAATGAAATACAGTGCGGCAGCTCCAAATAAGTAAAGAGAAGTCCACGGAAATAGGCGCCAAAAGTCGTTTTCTACTCCTATGGGTTCGCCCGTAGCAAAGTCAGGCAATAGCAGCAGATGAAGGGTGCCAATGGCAAACAAAGCAGCAAGCAGACGGAAAGCCGGCAGCGAGGCATGCATCAGGCGGGGAAGTGGCAGATAGTGCCAAAGCAATTCGTGCAGCATCAGGAAGGCAGCAAAGGTGGCAGGTACCATCCAGTTGCCCTCATAAAGGGTTATTGTTAAGACAAAAGCCAAGCCTATGTTGGAAAACAAAAACCACAGAGCCAAAGACAACTTCTCTGCTGCGTATCTATAAGTTAAAAGCAAAAATACGACATGATACAGCAGGCTATACCAAAGTACGATGAGGGTCATTGACGTTTTTTGTCCGTATGTGCTGATACCGAAGGAAACTTCGAATATCACCCAAACAAGCAAGAAAAGAGAAGCTATCAGGAAAGAGAGCAGCAGCGTGCGCCACCAATACAGACGCAGGGCAAGCAGCGAAATACCTGTGTTCAAAATGCCTATGTAAGTGAAAATAAGCAAGCTGTCTGCATGCAGTCCTTGTAAGGGGACCAGCACCATATAACCTCCCACAAATCCCAGTACCCCGATAATCTCTTCACGGTAGCGATACGCATACCAGAGAAATACAAGCATATTCACTACCAGTAGAGCGATGCCTCCCCAGTGATTGAGTGCATAATGGTTTACAGCATAAAGCGAAGTAATAAAACTAACTACGGCAGCACCTGCCACCCACACCGAAGCATAGCGGACACTCAAAGGGCGTTGGCGAATGCCGATTGCCAGCAAGCTAAGAGCAGTTACATAGCCCAGCACAATGCGGACAGCCGGGGTAAGCCAGCCGTGGTCTATGGCATAAGCAAGTAGTAAAAGCACCCCCAGCACAAACAGTACGATACCCGCAAGAGTAAAGCCTTTGCGTACGAGTGTTTGCTCCCAGTGGTTTGCCTTGGATTTTGAACTGTTTTCTGGACTGCCTGTGTGGGCGCCATCACTTGTGTTTGCCAGTCGCTCATAGCTTTCTTGAAGACGCGTCAGCTCTTGTGTGATGGCTCTGATGCGCTTTTCGGTTTGAGCATCGGGGGTATCTACTTCCAGTAGCTGTTTGAGCTCCTGGCGATGGTTTTGTATTTTCTGCTTTAGGGCTTCGAGCTGGGATGCTTTCATGGAAAAACGTGATGTTTTAGTACATGAATTTGCACAAAAACAATCAATTAGACAAATCGCTGTGTCTGTGTTGTTTGTTGCCTGTAAAAGATTACCCAAAACAATTTGCTGTTATGCCTTTGCTACCCACGCTGCGTGGTCTTATAGAGAGAATGGCGTTGTAAAGAAGCTATGCCCGAAGCCGACAGTTTCTATATTCGTATCCCTATTACCAGTACATCATCGGTTTGTTCGAGGCTGCCTTTCCACTCATGAAAATTGCTCAGCAAAAGCTGCTCTTGTTCTTGTGTAGGCAGGTCGGCAATTTTGAGGAGCAAATGACGGAAGCGTTTGAGCATAAATTTGCGATTTTCGCTAATACCGAACTGGTCGGCAAAACCGTCGGTAAACAAATAAAGCATATCGCCTTTTTTCAATTCTATACTTGTTTCGGTGAAGCTGAACGAGCGCTTGCCATGCGGAAAACCTACGGGGAAGCGGCTGCCTCGCAGTGTCTGTATCTGCTGGTCGCGTATCAGAATCAAGTCCATGTGAGCACCTGCAAACAGTAATTTTTTCTCTTTCAGATTCAAACGGCACATAGCCATGTCGGCGCTTTGGTTCTGAAGCCTTTTCCCTTTCCAATTGATGGTACGTTGCAGATGAAAATCCAGAACATTAAGAATTTGTGCGGGGGCGCATATTTTACTTTCCTGTACTATTTGGTTGAGCATGGAAAGGCACAGTACGGTCATCAGGGCGCCGGGCACCCCATGTCCTGTACAATCGCCTGCTGCCAGTAAAACCTCGCTGCCTGTTTGCGGAAACAAGCTGGGTACCAAACTCATCCAATAAAAGTCGCCACTGACGATGTCTTTGGGAAGATAAATTACAAACGACTGAGGGAAAGCACTACGAAGCAGCTTGCTGTCAGCCAAGAGGGCTTCCTGCAGGTGGCGGGCATACTGTATGCTTTCGGTGATTTGCTTGTTTTTTATTTGAATTTCTTCATAGGCTTCGCGCAGCTTGATGTTGTTGAGGCGGTACATTTCCGTTTCGTGTTCGGCACGCTCTATGGCAAAACTGATTTGCAAGCGCTTGAGGCGTGTGTTGGCGTCTTCTCCAATCACTTCTTCTTTTAGTTGAATGTACTGTTCTAGATGATAGAGGGCTTTTTTACTGTCATCGATGGCTTTATAGACTTGGGCAAGCAACTCATGGATGCGATACAACTTGGGCTTGGCTTGTATGTTGGATGCTATTTCCAGCGCATGAAACCCTTCTTTTAGAGCCTTGTCGTAGAGTTTTTTATGATAAAAAAGCCAAGCTATTTGCAGCTTGCTGTTGATAATGGAGCCTTTGGCACCTAATTTTTGGCGTATGCTCAGCGACTCTTGGGCGTATTGCAGAGCTTTTTCGTACTGTTTTTGTTGCATGAGAATGTAGGCAATATCATGCAACGAACGGGCATAGCCACTTTGGTCGCCTATTTTCTGTTGAAGGCGTATGGCTTGGTTTTGCATGTGCAGGGCATTGACTATGTCGCCTTCTCTTTGATAAAGCCGTCCCAAGCCGTTGTAGCAGCGGGCAGCACCTCCAGTTTCTTGGTGTTGTTCAAATATAGAAAGAGCTTTCTCGTAGTAGGTCATAGATAAACGGGGCTCCTTTAGTTCTAAATAGAAGCTGGCTAATACATAGCTTGCCCATGCATAGCTTAAGTTGCGCTTATTTTCACATGAATGCATTGCTTCCAATACATAAGCGAGGGCTTTTTCATACTCACCGGTGTGCCAGTAGGTGAGCGCCAGCCGGCTCAGTGTGAGTGCCAAGCCGTCCGAGTGGTTTATGCTTTGAAACAAACGCTTGGCTTGCGACAAGCGACTGATAGCATCTTCGTATTGTGCCAGCAGGAAGTGATAGAACCCCAGATGCATGGAACTCCATGCCAAGCCAAAATCGTAAATGCTGCCGTCCGAAAGGCGTATAGACAGGCGGTTGGCATGTTGTGCTAGTTGAATAGCACGCCGCAGGTCTATATCACGCAAAGACCAGCTAAGCTCATTGAGTAAGTCTATTTGTCGTTTTTCTTCTTGGGTTTCTTGTAGGGCACGCTCCAGTTCAAGAATTTTCTGGTTTATCATAAAGTTGTTGGCTGTTCAATACAGAAAAGTATTTTTTTGTTTTTGCCTTACATTTTATTGATTTTTTGCATAAAAACAAAATTATGTTTTTCTTTTTTTATGTTATGAACTTTGTTATGCAAGGTGTCATTCGTTTTTACAAAATTTAGCCGGAAGATGGCTCATACCTACAGCCTCGATAAATCAGTCTTATGAGTCGGTCGTGCGCTTGTTCTTTCTTTAAACTGCTGTTGGTATAGGTAACCATCCACTCCGTAATTTCTCGAAACGCTCTCCTTTTACCGGATGAAAGAGAGTAAGCGCAAAGCGCTCTTTTCCTGTCAAAATCGTTGTTTACATTCAGCCGTCTTTACGTTGGTGGTATTTTGAATGGGTGCGTGGCTGGTATATTATCGGGTAGGTTTTTGTATGTCGCCATAGAGTACTGCTTCGCTGAGCGGCAGCAAGGCAATAGGAGCAACAGATAGACAATTTTTGTAAATTCAAGCTATCTTATGAGAGTGAATGAAAACAAAGTAATCCTCTTAAAATGCATAAAGGATGAATTTTCAGATGGATTAACCACAATAAAATTATGCGTATCAAACACTTTTCCCTTCCCTTGGCTGCGCAGTTATTTCAGGCATTCTCTGACGAAGCCCGCTTGCGTATCATACATTTATTGTGGCGCAACGGCAAGATGACTCCTTCTGATTTGGAGTTGATTTTAGATTTTTCACAAAGCAAAACCTCGCGCCATTTGGGATATCTGCGCAATGCTGGCATTGCACGTGCCAATCGCATAGACCAATGGGTTTTCTATTCCATGAAGGAAGAGGTGCGTGGGGTAGTGGAGCAACTGCTGTCTTTGGTAAAAGACCCCGTACTCCAGCAAGACCAGAAAATATATAAGACACTGTTTTCGAACCGTGAGCTTTCGCTGTGGAAGGTGGAACCTCACAAGCGTGGGCAGTTCTTTCTCGAAGAGATGAAATTAAACCACTGATTTTATGCATCATGACATCCGCCATATTGTCTTTGACCTAGACCACACCCTGTGGGACTATGAACGCGCTTCGGAAGAAACCCTGTGCGAGCTATTCGAGGAGTATGGAGTGGGGCGCTATTGCCAAGACTTCGAGGACTTTTTGAGGGTTTTCAGGCAGGTCAATCATATGCTATGGCAAGCATACAATCAGGGGCAGATAGAACAGTTCGCACTACGGCGTGTGCGTTTTGTACATATATTTGAGCGCTTGGGCATTCCCTTGGCTTGGGCAGATGATTTTGGGCAGCAATATGTACAGCGTTGCCCCCACAAGCCTTATACCTTGCCTTATGTACCACAGGTGCTCACAGACCTGCAAAGCCGCGGGTATGGTCTGCACATCCTCACCAACGGTTTTGCCGATGTACAGCACATTAAGTTGCGTTCGGCAGGCATCGAGTCTTTCTTTCATACGGTAGTTACCTCCTGCAGGGCGGGGGCAGCCAAGCCACAAGCTCGGGCGTTTCATTATTTCATGGAAACCGTGGGCTGTAGCCCGGAGCAGTGCTTGATGATAGGCGACAACTGGGAGGCAGATGTATGCGGGGCGCTTCAAGTGGGCATGCATGCTTTGTGGTATAACCCCAAGCACTTGGAGTCGCCGCAAACAAGCTTACAGATAAGCTGTTTCAGCCAGCTGCCTTTGTTTTTGAATGAATAAAGAGCCTACGGACTGTCATGCACTTGTTAAGTCTTTGATAATCGCATAATTTTGCGCTTTACAGCAGTGACTCTATGGCAAAGAAAATCATTGTATTAGGTGGAGGCGAGAGTGGCGTGGGGGCAGCCCTTCTGGCAAAACACAAGGGCTATGAGGTCTTTTTGTCCGAAGTGGGACAGCTCAAAGCCGAACAGAAAACACTTCTTGCTCATTTCGGCATTCCTTACGAAGAAGGAGGGCATAATTTAGAAAAAATCTATACTGCCGATGAGGTGATAAAAAGCCCGGGCATTCCTAACGAACTGCCGGTAGTACAAGGCATTGTGGCACGAGGTATTCCGCTCTTATCGGAAATTGAATTTGCTGCACGTTTTACTCGTGGCAAGCTGTTGGCAATTACGGGCAGCAACGGAAAAACCACCACCACCTTGCTGTTGCATCATCTACTCACCCACGCAGGCTTCGATGTCGGTTTGGGTGGAAATGTAGGAGATAGCTTTGCGCGCCGTCTGGTCGAAGAAGGCGACCACGATTATTGGGTATTGGAACTGAGCAGCTTTCAACTCGAACACTGCTACGATTTTCATCCTTATGTGGCTATTCTTACTGGGCTGTCGCCCGACCATCTCGACCGCTACGGCGGCTCTTATGAAGCATATGCCGAAGCGAAGATGCGCATATTTCGTAATCAAACAGCTGCCGACTATCTCATCTTTAATTATGAAAGCAAAGACCTACGCTTTGCCATGGCAAAACACCGCATTGAGGCAGTGCGCATCCCAGTGGCATATACCAAAAAAGAAAATTTGCCTTTTGGGGCATGGGCTACGGCTGCCGGCTTGACGATGGAATTGCCAGACCTACCACCGGCACTTATAGAGTGGAACCACTTGAAATTGTCGGGAAAACACAACCTGACCAATGCTTTGGCGGCACTTGCGGCTGCCATGCTTGTGGGCGCTTCGCCTGAAAAGCTGAAAGAAGGCTTGGCTTCTTTTGGAGGTGTGCCGCATCGTATGGAGTTGATAGCCGAAATACAAGGGGTGCGCTTCATCAACGATTCCAAAGCTACGAATGTGGAGTCTGTATTCTTTGCTCTGGAGGCTTTCCCTGCTTCACCCCATATCATTTGGATTGCCGGTGGGGTGGATAAAGGCAATGATTATAGTATGTTGGATGAGCTGGTGTGTAGCCGCGTGAAACATTTGATATGCTTGGGCATCGACAATGCCAAGTTGCGCGCACACTATGAATCTAAGGTGAAGTGTAGCGAAGCTCGCAGCATGGAAGAAGCCATCTCCTTAGCGGCAAGTATAGCGCAGCCCGGTGATGTAGTACTCTTGTCGCCGGCTTGTGCCAGCTTCGATTTGTTTAAAAATTACGAAGACAGAGGTGAGCAATTCCGGCGTTGTGTACAGCTGCTAAAACCTCTTTATTCAAAAGCATAAACCATGAGCAATTTTAGCAAAAAGATAAACACGAATTGGAAACCGGTGGTAGGCATCACCATGGGGGATTACAACGGCATAGGTCCAGAAATTATATTAAAGACTTTGGAAGACAGCCGTATCTTGCAGTTATGTACCCCCGTGATATATGCTTCTATGAAGGTGCTTTCGCGTTATCGTCGCCTGTTGAACTTGCCCGAGTGGTTTATTCACCAAGTCAAGAGCATCGACGAAATCACCCACAAAAAGGTGAATTTGGTCAATTGTTTTTCGCTGCAAGAAGAAGTGGAACCGGGCAAGGTAACGCCAGCAGCGGGCGAAGCTGCTTTTCTTTGCTTAGAGCAGGCAACCAAAGACCTTTTGCGGGAGCGTCTCGATGCAGTAGTGACCTGTCCTATCAATAAAAAGAACATTCAAAACGAACACTTTCAATACCCCGGGCATACCGAATACTTTGCCGATAACACAGGGCAAAGCGATTATCTCATGTTTATGATTCATGAGCGTATAAAAGTAGCGGTGGCAACCGGGCATGTGCCTATCAAAGAGGTGGCTTCTGTTTTGAATGAAGAAAAACTGCGCACCAAGTTGCAACTCATGATAGAAAGCTTGCGCAAAGACTTCGCAGTACTCAAACCGCGCATTGCCGTTCTGGGGCTGAACCCCCATGCCGGCGATGAAGGCTTGATTGGTGATGAAGAAATCAGAATCATTCGCCCGGTGATTAAAGACCTCAAACGCCAAGGACATTTGGTATTTGGACCCTATCCTGCCGATGGTTTTTTTGCGCAGCATCATTATACCAAGTTTGATGCCGTCTTGGCGATGTATCACGACCAGGGACTGATTCCTTTTAAGAGCAT
The DNA here is from genome assembly GCF_011761635.1 of Thermonema lapsum. Taxonomy (NCBI): domain Bacteria; kingdom Pseudomonadati; phylum Bacteroidota; class Cytophagia; order Cytophagales; family Thermonemataceae; genus Thermonema; species Thermonema lapsum. The sequence continues at coordinate 1,129,060 of NZ_JAASRN010000001.1, read as the reverse complement.
TGCAGGCTTTGAAGGGGTCAACTTTACTGCCGGTTTGCCTGTGGTACGCACCTCGCCTGACCACGGCACTGCCTATGAGATTGCCGGAAAGGGCATAGCTGACCCCACTTCCTTGTTACATGCACTGTTTTGGGCATGCGATATAGCCAAAATTAGGCGCTTTGAACACCTTATTGAAATTTCTGATTAGTTTGCAGTTGCTAAAAAAATGCATAAATTTGCCACTCGCAATTTTTGTGCATGAGCAAAAAAGCAAAATGGTTGACTACTTGAAGAAATATGAAATACCGGTTTTTCATCTCAAAGAGCAGGTTTATACCTACGACTTTGAGGATGATGACCGCTTTTTTGCCTGTTTCGAAAACAGCTTGGTAGAGAAGGGGCGTTTTGTTGCACAATTGCAATTGCGCAAAGACCGTAACATGCTGCACCTGCAGTTTCGAATTAAAGGAAGCACGCAGCTGGTTTGCGACCGCAGCTTGGACGAATTCGAATATCCGTTTGAACTCCAGCGCTTTCACATCGTGCAATTTGGCGATACCGAAACGTTCTATTCCGACGACTTGACTATCTTGCCTTCATCGACCACCAGCATCAATGTGGCACATCATATTTATGAAGAAATATGCTTTGCGGTACCGTTGAAGAAGTTGCACCCGCGCTACGAACAAGAAGAACAACAAGAAGAAGACGACGACCCTTTGCATAATAACAGCCGTCTTTTTTATACAACGCATCCCGAAGAAGAAAAGAATCAACAGCAGCAATCCACTGATGATGAAGATATTGACCCACGTTGGGCTATTTTAAAAAAACTAAAAAATAACCAAAACGAAAACTAACTATGGCACATCCGAAGCGTAAAACCTCGAAGACCCGCAGAGATAAGCGTAGAACTCATTACAAAGCCGCTATGCCTGCGCTTTCCATTTGCCCTACCACCGGTGAGCTCCACTTGCGTCATCGTGCCTATGTGGTAGACGGTAAGCTTTATTACAAGGGAAAAGTGTATATCGAAGACTACGAGCGCATCTAAGGCTCTGCCAGTGGTGAGCTCCGTCGGTTTTTTCTTTTTCCCTAAACTTTATTAGCTAATGAATCAGCCTATTAAAGTCGCAATTGATGCAATGGGGGGCGATTTTGCCCCCGAATCTCCTGTGAAGGGTGCATTGATGGCAGCACAAGAGCGTCCGGGTGATATCGTGATTGTATTGATTGGGCAAGAAGATGCTATCCGGGCACAGCTGCCCGAAGAAGTCCCTGCCAACATTCAGATTGTGCATGCCGACGAAGTGATTGGCATGGCAGAGCATCCTACCAAAGCCATGCAGCAAAAAACACGTTCTAGCATTGCGCTAGGTTATCATCTGCTCAAAGAAGGCAAAGTAGATGTTTTTTGCGGCGCGGGCAATACCGGTGCTATGTATGTAGGCGCTCTGTTCAGTATCAAGGCAATAGAAGGCATCATGCGCCCGGCGTTGATTAGCCATGTGCCTATGGTCAATGGCAATGTTGGTGTAATACTCGATGTAGGTGCTAATGCTGACTGCAAACCGGAAGTGCTGGCGCAGTTTGCTCAATTGGGCAACCTCTACTGCAAATATGTGCTGGAGCACGAACAACCACGCGTAGCTCTGCTTAGCATAGGCGAAGAAGAGCAGAAAGGCAATATTGCCGTACAAGCAGCACACAAGATATTGAAAGAGGCTGAGCACCTACACTTTGTAGGAAACATCGAAGGGCGCGATATCTTTTTAGATAAAGCCGATGTGATTGTATGCGACGGCTTTATTGGAAACATCGTGCTGAAAATGGCAGAGTCTGTTTATGAAATCATGAACAAGCGTAACCTGCACGATGCATTTTTCGATCGCATGAATTACGAAGCTATTGGAGGAAGTCCTATCTTGGGGGTTAACGGAAATGTAGTAATAGGGCATGGTATTTCGTCGCCCCTGGCTATCCGTAATATGATATTACTTGCCGAAAAGTTTGCACAAGCCGAATTAAATTCAAAAATTAAAAACGCATTGCTCCAAAGCATTTGATAGGCAAAGGGGAGGAGCGTCTCCCCTCTTTATGTTTTTCACTAAAAAAAAAGACCCATGGCACCAATCACTGCAGCCATCACTGGTGTAGCAGCTTATACTCCCGATTATGTATTGACCAACAAGGAATTGGAACAAATGGTAGATACCAATGACGAGTGGATTACCACCCGTACCGGTATCAAGCAACGCCATATTCTGAAAGGGGAAGGCTTAGGCGCTTCTTATTTGGGTGTACAAGCCGTGAAAAAACTTTTGGAAAAGACCAACAGCCGCCCTGAAGAGATAGACCTTCTTATTTGTGCTACAGCCACTCCCGACATGATGTTTCCGGCAACTGCCAACATTATTCAATACGAAGCGGGGCTTGTCAATGCTTTTAGTTTTGATTTGATGGCTGCCTGCTCCGGCTTCTTGTTTGGCTTGACCACAGCCGCGCAGTACATTCAAAGTGGACGCTATAAGAAGGTGATATTGGTGGGTGCCGATAAGATGTCGTCGATTGTGGACTACACCGACCGCAGCACCTGTGTGCTTTTTGGTGATGGGGCAGGGGCTGTTTTATTGGAACCCAACACCGAAGGCTACGGTTTGCTAGACCATGTGCACTACACCAATGGTGCTGGTTGGGTGCATCTGCACATGAAAGCCGGAGGAAGCCGTCGCCCTGCTTCGCATGAAACCGTGGAAGCACGCGAGCATTTTGTTTATCAAGAAGGTGCCAATGTCTTTAAACATGCAGTAGTGGGTATGGCTGAAGCCTCTTATGAAATCCTGGAGCGTAATCAATTGAGTAGCGATGACATCGCATGGTTGGTGCCTCATCAAGCCAATAAACGTATTATAGACGCTACCGCCCAGCGTATGGGACTCGACGAAAACAAAGTAATGCTCAACATCGATAAATACGGAAATACCACCAATGCGACCATTCCTTTGTGTTTGAGAGATTATGAGGCACGCCTCAAAAAAGGCGACCTGCTGGTGTTGGCAGCATTTGGTGGTGGTTTCACTTGGGGTGCCAGCCTCGTCAAGTGGGCTTATGACCCCCAAGTTTAACTTTTTAAATACAAAGTTGTATTTTTACCACCTCGAACAAACGAAAGCACTCATGAAAGCGAAAGAATTGAGAGACCTCATCGACTTCATTGCCCAGTCAGGCTTGGCAGAAGTCAATATTGAAACAGAAGAGTTCAAAATAAGCGTAAAGCGTTATACCGAAGCACCGGCAGTAGTACAGCCGTCTGTGCCTGTGCCTCCTCCGGCTGTGGTGCATCAGCAGGCGCCGGTAGCTACACCTGCAGTGCAACAGCCCCAAACCGGAGGGCAAGCACCGGCAGCCGAGCCCAAAAGCAATAAGAAACTGCTCGAAATCAAATCGCCTATGATTGGTACCTTCTACCGTGCGCCCAATCCCGACGCAGAGCCTTTTGTGAAAGTAGGCGATGTGGTGAAGAAAGGGCAGGTAGTTTGTATTATCGAAGCTATGAAGCTCTTCAATGAAATAGAGTCGGAAGTAGAGGGACGTATCGTAGAGGTATTGGTAGAAAACGCTACCCCCGTGGAATATGACCAACCCCTCTTCTTGGTAGAACCGCTCTCTTAATTAAAAGCAGATTTTTTATGTTTAAAAAAATACTGATTGCCAACCGTGGCGAAATAGCCCTGCGTATTATACGCACCTGCCGAGAAATGGGCATCAAGACGGTGGCGGTGTACTCTACTGCCGATAAGGAAAGCCTGCACGTGCGTTTTGCCGATGAGGCAGTGTGTATCGGACCACCTGCCGGAAGAGATTCTTATCTAAACATACCCAATATCATTGCTGCCGCAGAAATCACCAATGCCGATGCCATCCATCCCGGCTATGGTTTCTTGTCGGAGAATGCCAAATTTGCGCAAGCTTGCATCGATCACAACATTAAATTCATCGGTCCTACGCCCGAGATGATTCAAAAAATGGGCGACAAAGCAACCGCCAAAGCCACCATGCGGGCGGCAGGCGTACCGGTTGTACCCGGTTCTGATGGCTTGTTGGAGTCGCTCGAGCATGCCAAGAAGACAGCTGCCGAAATAGGCTATCCGGTGATGATGAAAGCCACTGCAGGCGGTGGTGGCAAAGGGATGCGCATCGTGCGCAGCGAAAATGAACTGGAAAAGGCTTGGGAGTCGGCGCGTCAAGAGGCAGCAGCCGCTTTTGGCAACGATGGGCTTTATATGGAGAAGTTTATCGAAGAGCCGCGCCATATAGAAATACAAGTGTTTGGCGACCAATATGGCAAAGTATGCCATTTGTCGGAACGTGATTGTTCCATTCAGCGGCGCCACCAGAAGCTCATCGAAGAAACGCCTTCGCCCTTTATGACCCCCGAACTGCGTAAAAAAATGGGGGAGGCAGCCATCAAAGGGGCGCAAGCCATCAATTATGAAGGTGCCGGCACCATTGAGTTCATCGTAGATAAAGACGGCAACTTCTACTTCATGGAGATGAACACGCGCATTCAGGTGGAGCATCCCGTGACCGAAGAAGCCACTTTCTTTGACCTGATTAAAGAACAAATCAAAGTTGCGGCAGGTGAGCCCATCTCGGGGCGCAACTATGAGCCGCAGCTGTACACGATGGAGTGTCGTATCAACGCCGAAGACCCCGCCAAAGGATTTATGCCGTCGCCTGGGCGTATCACCAACCTGCATATTCCGGGTGGTATGGGCGTGCGTGTCGATACGCACATTTATGCCGGTTATACCATACCACCGTTTTACGACTCTATGATTGCCAAGCTGATTGTGCGTGCACAAAGCCGTGAAGAGCTGATTGTGCGCACCAAACGGGCATTGCAAGAGTTCGTGATTGAAGGAGTGAAAACAACCATTCCTTTGCTTATTAAAATACTGGACAACGAACAGTTCAGAGCCGGTAACTTTACCACACGCTTCTTGGACAACTTCGATATGTCTGACCTTGCTTAAATTCGCGAAAAACTTCTTGCATATCCTCCGGGTAGCGGTTTTGACGACCGCTGCCCATTTTTCTTATCTTTGATAAAAAAGTCTCGTTTTTATCACTTCGTCCCGTCTGGTTGAATATGAAAGGGAAGCACGCTTTGCCGTTTTCTGTTGACCGTATCATTCGCAGCAAACGGAAAACCATTGCTCTGCAAATCACCGAAGCGGGGGAGTTGTGGGTACGTGCGCCCTACCATGCCAAAGAAAGTGATATTTATAGAGTGCTGTTCAAGCATGTGGCTTGGGTAGAAAAGCACCTGGCAGCTGCCCGACAGCGCAAAATATCTTGCCCTCAAAGGCTATTTGCAGAAGGCGAGTCGTTTTATTATTTGGGACATACTTATCCTTTGTGTTTCAGCACACAAACGCCATACCCTTTACTTTTTGATGGCGCTACTTTTGTAATGCATGCCGGTAGACAAGCCGAAGCGGCTCGCTTGTTTGAAAAGTGGTATATGGAACAGGCGGCAGCTTTTTTACCGGAGCGGGTGGCTTACTGGGCTGCCCGGTCGGGACTGCAGGGGCAGTATGTTGCGGTCAAAGTCAGCCGGGCGCGCAAACGTTGGGGGTCTTGTTCTTCTAAGGGAAGCCTGAACTTTTCTTGGCGCCTGATGATGGCGCCTATAGCAGTAGTAGATTACGTGATAGTGCATGAGTTGACTCACTTGCGCCACCACAACCATAGTGCTGCTTTTTGGCAGGAAGTAGAACGGCAAATGCCTGACTACGCCCTGCATCATCGTTGGCTGCGGCAGCACGGGCACCTGTTGTCTTTATAGCCGTTATCTAATACATAAAGCCAATCACCAGCACGTCGTCGGTTTGGTCTTTGTTACCCTTCCAGTGCTCAAATTCTTTTTCCCATGCGCGCGCCTGCTCTTGAAGTGGAAGGGCGGCGTGTCGTTGTAGCAATTCTCTGAATCGCTTGCTCATATACTTTCGTTCTTTTTCTCCGCCAAACTGGTCAGGGAAGCCGTCGGAGTGGAGGTAGATTTTGTCGCCGGGTTTCAACTCTAACTTATGTAGCGTAAATACCTTTTCCTTGTTATAGATATAAGATTTGTTGCCCAGTGAAATACGAGCGGCATTGAATACAAAAAAGTCGTTATCATGGAAGAGATAAAGGGGGAACTTGGCGCCGGCGTACTCGAGTCGGTTGCCCTCTACAATAAGGATTGCCCCGTCTAAACCGTCTTGTACTTTTTCGTCGGAGAGGGCTTGTTGAATGTGCTGGTCTAATTGTCGCAGCAGTTCGTCGGGGTGAAGATTGTCTTTCATCTCATTTACGAGCTTGTCAATCAAGTTCATGGAAAGCACAGTCATTAGGGCGCCCGGGACACCATGCCCCGTGCAGTCTGCAACAAAAATTACTTTTTTGTTGCCTACCTCTTTGCACCAGTAGAAATCACCGCTGACAATAGATTTGGGGCGGTAGAATATACCTATTTCACGGAATGGGGTGAGTAAAGCCTCTGGTTTGGGTATCATAGCTTGTTGAATGCGGCTGGCATACTGTATGCTGTCTTCGGTGCGTTTGTATTGTATTTCCAACTCACGGTAGAGTGCCTGCAGCTGTTTGTTTAGTTTCGACTTGAAGCGATAACGGTTGAAGAGCAGCAAAACGAGGATACTCAGCATTGCCAGTAGTAGAGTTCCAAGAATAATGTATTGCTGGAGTTGCTCTTCTTTCAACTTCTGTAGTTCTTTTTCTCGTTCCAGCAGTTCTATTTGCTTTTGTTTTTTTTCGATTTCATACTGACTGCTGATGAGAGCGATGCGGCGGCTTGTTTCGACGTCATAGAGTTCTTTTTGCAAACGATTGCTCATTTGGGCATATTGAAAAGCCTGATAGTAATCGCCCATTTGAGCATACACTCGGCTCAGTCCTTGGGTGGCATTTAGCAGTGCCGACTTGGATTCTACGGCAGCGGCTGATTCTAACGCTTTCCGATAGTAATCCAAAGCTACAAGCCACTCTTCTTTTTGCTCGAACAGACGGGCTATGTTGTTGAAAGTGGCGGCAGCTTCTGCTGGGTCATTTTCTTCTTCGTCAATCATAGCTGCCCGGAAATAAAGGTCGAGCGCTTCGTCAAAATTGCCTTTTTCGGCATACAGTATGCCCATGTTGTTGTAAATGCGTGCCATACCGCGCCGGTCTTTTAGTTCTTCGCTGATTTTTAAAGAGCGGTGGTAATAGTCGAACACCTGTTCGTAGCTTTCGGCACTTTGGCTTTGGAGCAGCTTCAGGTGGGTGGCTGCTGCTAAGTTGTTCAATACACCGGCTACGTCTCGCATGCGGCGATGCTTTTCGTATAGGTTCAAGGCGCGGGAGTAGTAGCGTATGGCTTCGTCATAATTGCCCATATTATCATACACAAGCCCTATGCTGTTATAGCAGCGGGCAATGCCTATTGGGTCGCCACAGTCTTCCCGTATTTTCAGGGAATTGGTATGTAGTTCAATAGCTTTTTTGAAGTCCCCCCATATTTGGTACAAGCTGCCCAGTCCGTTCAGGGCTTTGGCTTTTTCGAGGAGCAAGCGGCAATTTTTTTCTTGCTTTGGTGTGAGTGGGGTTTCTATTACCTGCATGTATTGCTCGAAAGCGCTCAGTAGGTCGTTTTGTTCGCTGCGGTAGAGATAGCAGTTGCCTAAGGCAACGCGTGCTGCCATGATGCCATACAAGTAGTTTTTTGTCTCTGCTTTTTGCAAAGCCAAGTGTGCATATTTGAAAGCGCGGTCGAGGTCATAAAACAAATATTCGTTTGTGAGATTTACACAAATATCTATCGCACGCGTATCTCTTGCACGAGCCAACTCTTGTTCAAGTTTGGCTATTTTGTTTTCTACCTCTTCTTGTGCGCAAAGAGGCAACGGAAGATGAAAAAACAGCAGCAAAAGTAAGCAAGCCAATGACAAATGTTTCAGCATAGTTTGTTTTCAAAAAATGGTAAGCAACTTCAAGGTAATAATTTTTTAAGACTCATGCTTGGCGAGTGCTTGCGCCGGTGGCAGAAGGGCTGCTTTGCGGGCAGGTAACCATGCCGAGAGCAAGGAAATTGTCAGAGCAAGGAGGCTTATGGGAATACAGTCCTGCAAGTATATGCTCCAGGGGATGCCGGCTTGCTGACTGATGAAATAGCTGAACAAAGTTCCTACTAAAAAACCAAGTAGGCAGCCGTAAAATCCCATCTGAAGGGTTTCTAGTAGGTATTGCCATTGAATCATGGCAGGGGTTGCACCTACAGCCTTTTGTATGCCTATTTCGCTGCTTCTTTCCATGGCATGGCTGTAAATCATATTCATCATGCCTATGCTGCCCACGATAAAGGCAACCAAACTAATGCCCCACAAGGTAATGCGCAGTGTGCGTTGTGTTTTTAGTTCTTCTGTCACCAAGCTTTCCGGGTTCCAGCTGCGGTAGTCGCTTAAGGGGTAGAGCTGCTTTAGCAGTTTCGGCAGGATGGGCGGCTCGGTGGTGTGCCGGTTGTAGCGGCTTATCCATAGGGGGTGTGTCAGCTTGTTTTTTTCTACGAAAGGCAACAGCCGGTGCAGCAAAGTGCCAGGATTGACGATAATCGCGCCGTTGAGGTCTGGAAGCAATTGATGGTCATTGTTTCGACTGTGTATGACACCTATCACCGTCAAGCAGTTGTTGCCTATGCAAACGACTTGTCCTATGGGTGGATGCTCGGGCGAAAGCAGGGCTGCCGCCAGTCGGTGCCCTATCACGCAGACTGCCGCCGTGCCGGATGAAGCAGACAAAAAGCGCCCTGCTTCTATGTGGATAGGAAGCAGCTGCGGCAGGGTAGAGGCAGAAACCACCAAGGGAACGTTTTGGTGACGCTCATTGCTGCGTGCTTCAGCGGTCAATGTCCACAGAGGGGCAGGTTTTACTGACTCGCTTTGCGAGTATTCGTTCAGCTTTTCAACGGTCAGGTAGGTAGCTTCACTTGCTGCGTTTAGCAACTCAGCAGGCAGACTGTTTTCTTGTGGTAGTTGGTAAAGTGTATTGAGTCCGTAGGCTTGAAGTCGATGGTGTAGTTTTTTCTGTATGCCGCGGTTGAGCGTCCATAGGCTGAATAGGGCAGCCGTGCCTACAACAATACCTATGGTTGAAAGCCATAGGCGCCAGCGATGAGCACGATGGCTTTGCTGCGCTAATTGCCAGCTGCACAATAGTACCTTTTGCCATGCTTTCAGTTTAGAGGGGTGGGGCTTTATAGTGTTTGCCATGGCAATGATTCTATTTGTTCAGGTATAGATAAGCTCACTTGGTCGCCGATTTTCAGACCTTTTTTTACAATTACATGTAGGTCGTCGGCAGCGCCCAGTTGCACTTGCTGCCGCACCATGTGCCTGCCTTTTTTCTTGATAACGTAAGGAATACCCGCAGGGGTATAGTGCACGGCGCTTAAGGGAATAAGCAGTACCTTCTGGTGGAGGCTGCATTCAATGCGGTTGAAGGTACTCATAGTAGGGCGTAGGGCGGGGTCTTGCTTTTTCAAGCGGATATCTACGGCAAAGTAACGCGCTTTGGAGTCGTCGCTTTCGGCAGCATTCGATATGTCGATGACTTCGCCTTGAAAGATGCGGTCGGGAAAGGCTTCTACACGTACCTTGGCGGCTTGTCCCTTTTTGATTTTATGAATGTCCAGTTCGTTGATGCGGGCGGTAGATACCAGCTCTTGCTGTGCCGACAGCTTGACCACTACGGGGTCCCAAGTGCTTACCATGCTGCCGGCTTCTTTTTTGCTGCCGTTCCATCCCTTGTGGTAGATAACGGTACCGTTGGTGGGGGCGTGAAGGGTAAGTGCTTTCAGTGCTTCTTCTGCCATTTTGTATTTTCGCTTGGCTTCGTTGAGTAGCGTATGGATGCCCATCAGTTTGCTGCGGGCTTGTTTTTGTTTGAGCCGATAAGCTTGCTGGGCGTTTTCGTAGGCGTTGAGCGCACGTTCATATGCCAAACGGGTTTTGCTTTGCTCTGCGGGGGGCTCATATTCTGTGCCACGTAGTTGAATCTTTTTCATTTCCAGGTCAAGGGCAAGGTTTTGCAGTTCTTCGCGCGCTTGGCGCAGCGCAAGAGCCGTATCGATTAGTGCCTGATTCCGTTCGTTTTCAAGCTTTTCTATTTCTATGCGCAGTTGCTGCATTTTTTCGCTTAGCTCTTGGTTGTCTAAAGTAGCCAAGTAGTCACCAGCTTTGACTTGGCTACCTTCCGGTATCAAGTCCACTATTTTGATTTGATAAATTTCGAGGCTGCGCAACAGAGCAGGTGCTGTAACCTCAACGGCTTGCCGAGCGGTGAGTTCACCGGTAGCCAGTACTTGCACGCTCAGGTCGCCTTTTTGTACAAGCACCCAGCCTTCTGCTTCGTCGGCAGATGGTGCCAAGAGCCACCATGCCAAGGGCAGCATCAGCAAGGGGAGGATAGTGATGAGTAATTTTCTTCTGGACGGAATTGTAAGCATGCACTATAGAGCTTTATGGAAAAATAAAAGTGGAGAGCTGTTTGCGCTGCAGAGTTTAATGCTAAGTTTGAAATTAGTAATTTGCGCCGAATTTAAAAAACGACATGTTAGGAGAACTATTAGCGACCTATATTTTGCCCTTGGTTTTAGCCTTTATTATGTTGGGCATGGGCTTATCGCTCACTTTTAATGATTTTAAACGAATCATAGCCTATCCCAAGTCGATGTTGCTGGGGCTTAGTCTGCAAATGCTGGGCTTGCCTTTGTTGGCGTTTTTATTGGCATGGGTGGCGCCGTTTAGTCCTGCCATAAAGGTGGGCATTGTGTTGGTGGCTGCTTGCCCGGGAGGAGCGGTGTCTAATCTGATTACTTACCTTTTACAGGGCAACCTGGCTTTGTCTATATTATTGACTTCGGTTAACAGTCTGCTCACCATCTTCACCATCCCTTCCATTGTCAATTTGGCTTTGTGGGTGTTTATGGGAGACCGTTGTGAGCTGAACTTGCCTTTTTGGAATACCTTTCTGCAGATTTTGCTTATTACGGTTGTTCCGGCTGTGTTAGGTATCTATGTGCGTTATCGGGTAGGGAAAAGGCGGGTAGAGCGTTGGCAGGGCTGGCTTAAATACATTCTTCCTTCTTTACTGGGCATTGCCATGGTGTTGACAATTTACTTTAATCAAGACAACAGCTTGTCGTTTCACTGGTATGATTACTTGGCGATTGTGCCTTTTATGCTGGGGTTAAACATAGGGGGCATGTTGTTGGGGTATTATGTGTCGAGAGCGGCAGGCTTGAAGCAAAAGAACTGCCTGACCATTGCTATTGAAGTGGGATTGCAGAACACCGGCTTGGCAATCACCGTAGCGACCAGTGCCACCATGCTCAATAGCCTGGAGGCTGCCATTCCCGCTTCAATATATGCCCTGTTTACTTTCTTCTCGACAATAGCTTTAGCGCTGTTTTTCAGGGAGCGCCTGCCACGCAGAGAGTTAAGGCAGTAGGTGCCGTTGCCATGCGTCTTTTTGTTGCAGAGGCAGCAAGAGCTGGTGCATAGCAGTCGCCCAAGCTGTGCCTATGAGCGCCCCGGCAAGCACATCGGGCAAAAAGTGTTGGTTCAGATAAATACGTGAAAAGCCGACAAGAGCCGCTGCCAACGCCCACAAAATCCCGTTTTTGGGGGTAGAGTGCAATACCAGAAAGGTAGCCAAAGCAAAGGCAGTGGTGGCATGTCCCGAAGGGAAGGAGTGAGTGGTATGTACTTCTACGCCAGCAATATAGTGCAGTTGTGCACCCAATAAGCCTTTAGGGCGCAATACGTCGGCAAAAACCGTGCGCTTGAGTAGCTGCGTAAACAGCCCGGAGGTAGCAAACGAAAGCAAGCCTTCAAAAGCGAGGTAGTAGCTGCGCCATAACGCCATAAACAAAATAACTGTTACGAATGTCAGTCCGTCGCCCAGATGGGTTAGATAGCTAAAGAAAACATCTAAGTATGCCAAGTGGTTAGCATCTACCCACAGTTGCACGGCTTCTTTTGAGCAAAAAAGCAGGATTATGCTGCCTGTAAGCAACACAATGCCCACCGTGCCATAGTATGCAGCGTACTGCTTTAAAAGCTGTTTCACAAGTCCCCGTTTTTTTAACTGAACAACTTAAACAGGTCGTTGAATACGGCAAACGCCATGAGCATCAGCAGTAGGAACATGCCTACTTGTTGGGCTTTTTCAAGTATTTTTTCAGGTATAGGACGCCCACTGATAATTTCCAACAGAAGGAAGACTACATGACCGCCGTCCAATGCAGGTATAGGCAGTAAGTTCATGAATGCCAATACCATAGAAAGCAAACCGGTGATGGTCCAGAAGTGCACCCAGTCCCACACCGAACCGTAAATAGCGCCTATGCCTATGGGACCGGATAGCGACTTGGAGGCAGACACTTCGCCCCTGAAAATCTTTTTAAAACCTTTGATGTTGTCAAAAATTACATTAAAGGCAGTGTAAGTGCCTTTGGCAAGTGCCTCTGTCAAGGTCAACTCTTTGCGCTCATACAAGCTATTGAAGAAAGCAGGTTGAAAGCCCAGCTTGCCGTCTTTGCCTACGGTAGCCGTCAGTTCAATGACCTGCCCTTGGCGCAACACTTTGATGATGACCTCTTGGTTTTTATGTTTTGTCAACACCTCTGATAGCTCATAGAAATGCCGTATGCTGTCTTGGTTTATCCCTACGATTTTATCGCCTATTTGCAAGCCGGCTTTTTCTGCCGGTGAGTTGGGGGCTATTTCCGCTATCTCGTAGTTTGTCAGGTAGGGGATAGGCAAGATAAAACCCTCTTTATTGTCGATGACTTTGTCTGCCAAGTCGTTAGGAAGTAGCACTTGCAAGGTATCGCCCGAGCGCACTACTGTAAATACCACGTTGTGCCCCAAAAGTACCTCGGAGCTGAACAAATCATTGAAACGTTCTACGGGCTTGCCGTTCACAGCAATGACCTTATCGCCGGTGCGCAACCCTACCGATTCGCCTATTGTGCCTACAATGATGCCATCTACGCGCTCGCTTGGAATATAATTTTCGCCCTGTTTGTAGCTGAGCAGGAAGAAAATGAGAATGCCGGTGATGACATTCATGAGGATTCCGCCCAGCATCACGATGAGGCGTTGCCATGCGGGCTTGGCACGGAATTCCCAAGGCTCCGGCTCTTTCGACAGCGCACTGGCATCTTGCGTTTCATCTATCATGCCGGCGATTTGCACATACCCGCCAAAGGGAATGATGCCAATGCCAAATTCAGTTTCACCTATTTTTTTGCTCCATAGCTTTTTGCCCCATGCGTCGAAAAAGATGAAAAACTTGCGTACCCGCATGCCGAAGACACGCGCAGCTATGTAGTGCCCAAACTCGTGCACTGCTACTAAAATGGACAGCCCCAGGATGAGCTGCAAAATCATAACGATAATTTCCATGAAATGTATGTTTTTGGGGTAATTGGTATTTGAAACAAAATTACAAAACTTAAACGTGTTTGAGGGCTTCTTTTGCGTATTGGCGTGTTTGCTGGTCGGTGGCGAAGTAGTCTTCGGGCGCAGGGTTGGCAATGTAGTCCATGCGCTGCATGCATGTTTCGATGAGTGCGGGAATATCCAAAAAGTTGATTTGGTCTTGAAGGAAAGCAGACACAGCTACTTCGTTGGCAGCATTGAGCACACAAGGCATGTTGCCCCCTTGTCGTAGGGCTTCATAAGCCAGTTCGAGGCAAGGGAAGGCTTTAGTGTCGGGTAGCTCGAATGTGAGCTGTGGATATGCCCTAAAATCGAAGCGGGGAAATGAAGTGGGATGACGCATAGGATAACTCAAAGCAAATTGAATGGGCAATTTCATGTCGGGTAAGCCCATTTGCGCTTTAATAGAGCCGTCTTCAAATTGCACCATAGAGTGTATGATGGACTGCGGGTGAACGATTACTTCTATTTGTTCGGGCGAAAGCCCAAAGAGCCACTTAGCTTCGATGACTTCGAGCCCTTTGTTCATGAGGGTGGCTGAATCAATGGTTATCTTGGCGCCCATATTCCAGTTGGGGTGTTTGAGGGCTTGTTCTTTGCGTACGCTGGCAAGTTGTTCGCGGCTATAACCACGGAAAGGACCGCCCGACGCCGTCAATATGATTTTTTCTATGGGGTTGTGAAATTCGCCCACTAAGCACTGAAAAATAGCTGAGTGTTCCGAGTCCACAGGGTAGATGTTTACGCCCCGTTCACGCGCCAAGCGGGTGATGTAGGCGCCAGCAACGACCAAGGTCTCTTTGTTTGCCAGCGCAATAGGCTTGCCCGCCTCTATAGCATGGATGGTGGGGCGCAAGCCCGCAAAACCTACCATAGCCGTCAGCACAATGTCTATGCTCTCCATTTCCACCACTTGGCACAAGGCTTTTTCTCCCGCATATACTTTGATGGGATAAGGTGCCAGTGCTTCTTTTAGCTTCGGATAGTGCTCAGGGTTGCTAATGACTACGGCATTGGGTTGAAAGGCAATGCTTTGTTCTATCAATAAATCTACATTGTTGTTGGCAGTGAGCACTTCTACTTCCAAATAATCGGCTTGTTCACGGATTACCTCCAAAGCTTGTGTGCCTATGGAGCCCGTAGAGCCCAGAATAGCCACTCTTCTTTTATGGTGCTGTGTACTTGTATTCATAGAACGTTTGTATCTATTATTTTTTCCTTTGGGATGCTTTGCCCGTCAGTTGAGATGGTAAACTACTTCGGCAAACAACAAACCGGCAAGAAACATAAGCATTGCTTTTCACAACATTTTTGCAAAAATTTTATTTTACAAATAATCTTCAATCTGTTCAATCGTATAACTTAACTGGCTCTATGCTCATTTTCCGTTTTGCAGGCTATTGTTTGATAGCTCTTTGCTTGGGTGCATGCACGAGCCGCTCTCTTGTTTCTTCTACCCAAACGATAGGTTTTCGCATAGCTCAGAGTTACAAGAGAAAGGCAGTGGTTCCTTTCAATTTGTATGGCAATTTGATTGTGGTGCCTGTTTTCGTCAACCGTGCCAAAGATACTTTAAATTTTGCAGTTGATACGGGGGTGAATGGCATTCTTGTTTTAACCCCTTCTTTGGATACTTTGTTTTCTCCCCATGGCAACAGCACACGCATTCCTGTGCGGGGCTTGGGTTCGCCAGAGGTATTTTGGGCGCATGTGTCTTCGCTCAATCATTTGCGTGTGGGCAGTAAATTGATAAACGAAGCTGCCAACGTCATGGTGATGGATGACTCGGTGTTTAACTTGTCATCTTATGCGGGCAAGCCCATTCACGGCTTGTTGGGCTCTGCTCTTTTTGAGCATTTGGTGGTGAAAATAGATTACCAGCGCCAGCGGCTGACTTTCTACAACCGGCAGTACCGCCGTTGGCGGCGCCAGTTGAAAGGTTACCACGTCGATACCTTATTTTTGCATGGCGAAAAACCCTATATGCCTCTGTGGATACAGCAAGCCGGCGAGCGCAAGCTGCAACCGCTCCGTGTGTTGCTCGACAGCGGGGCAGGGCATACCCTGCTACTGGAAATAGCTGCTGACTCTTCTTTGCGTCTTCCACCTCAATACATCGAAGGACGTATCGGCGCCACTCTTTCCGGCGATTGGTATGGCGCTGTGGGGCGTTTGCCACGAGTGCAAATTGCACGCTGGCAGATGGAAAATGTGTTGGCAGGCTTTCCCGACACCACTCACTATGTGTATCGAAAACCCAAAGGCATAGAAGTGCAAGGCGCTATAGGGTTTGGCATGATGTCGCGTTTTCACTGGGTTTTCGACTATCGGAACCGCCGGGTGTGGTTGTATCCGAATAAAAACGCCAAAAAGCCCTTTGAATATAGCTTTACGGGGATTGATTGGGTGGTACTCCCGCCTGACTTTCGTACTTTCATGGTGAGCGAGGTACATCCCCTGTCCGAAGCATGGAAAGCAGGCTTGCGCCCCGGCGATATTCTATTGGGGGTAAATGAATTTTCAGCATCGGAATTGACACTGAACCACTTATATAAAATTACCGAAGAGGAAGGCAAAGAGATTGTTCTGCTGGTGCGGCGCAACAACAATCTTATGCTTATCTGTTTTACTGCCAAGCGTCTTATTTAGGTATGAACATTCAGTAAGAGTAAGTTGATGAAGAAAGTAGTAAGCAGTAAAGCTCGCAAAGCATTTGCTTGACCGCCGTTTGGCGTGCCTGCTGTGCCAGACGGAAAGCGGAGAGCTGGGCTTTCATAAAGTAGCTGTACAAAAGCGGTGTATATGCGTGGCAGAACCTTTTGTGGATAGATGTACGTCGCAAGCCATGTAGCGGCTTTAGTTGCTGGGTGTAGTTTCTTGGTCTTGTGGTTACTTTCGCGAGTGATGGTTGGGAATGATGACACGGAAGGTAGTACCTTTGCCTACTTCACTTTCTACTTCTATGTTTCCATGCAGCTGTTCCACGCAGCTTTTTACTATATAAAGTCCCACACCCGTGCCTTTGGAGTCTGGGTTGTATTTAAAAAACAAATCGAATAAACGGTCGTGAGCTTCTTTCGGGATACCGACGCCCTCGTCTATTACCAAAAGAAGACATTGCCGGCTGTTACTGCTAATAATTACATCTATATAGGCTGTCTCTTCGAGCTTTTTCCTTTGACTCAAACCGTGTATCAGGGCATTTTCTATGAGATGCTGCAAGATAGTGTAAATAAGACTGTGGGAAGCAAAAAAGGGTTGTTTGCTATCAATTTGGCTGCGTATTTTTACATTTAGCTTGTTACACAGGCTATTGTATTCATTGCGCAATTGAAACAGCAACTGGTGAAAGTCTATCAGCTCTATCTCTTGAGTGGCATAGCGAATTTTGACTACCTTCTGCAGCCCTTGCACTATCTTTTGCAATTTGCCTATGTTTTGCATCATCTTTTCCACGTAGTCAAGTGCTGTGGGGTCGTTTATGTCTAAGCGTGCCAAATTGCCGAGCCCTTGCAAGGAAGCCACTGGACCTTGTATGTCGTGGGAGAGTTTGTAGAGGAAGCTGTCCAAGTCGGCTTGCAGCTTGCTTGCTGTTTTTTTTAAGGACACTTGTCCTTCGAGTGCTTCGGTCAGTTCCTTGTAAGCCTCGAGCAACTCTTCTTTGCTTTCTTCTAGCTCTTGCTCCAGCAGGCGGCAACGCTGCAAAAGAGCATGAAAACGTTCTTGCCATTTTTGTATTTGCAGTGGAGTGTGATGCAGTTTTACTACTCTGAGCAGGGCTTGTTCTATAGCTTTCAGAATCACGGGCGAGGGTGTGTGCTCGAAATCAAAGACGTACCATACGCCATTCTGATAAAGTTGCAGCTGGTGCTTGGCATCCAACCCGTAGCCTCCGCTAAATATAGGTACTATTTCCTTGCTCAGTTGCAGGCTTTGAGCTACTTTGTGAATAAGCAGGGGCGTGTCTTTCTCTTCTGCATGCACCGGGATGAACAAAGCAGATTTTTCTGGAAGTTGTTCTACAGCTTGCAACAACTCTTCTTTTTGGTGAAAAACATTTATACGCCAATCGCTATTGGATGCTTGTACGTTTTTTCGCAGTTCATCGACCAGAGCATGTAGCGTCGAAGAACCGGCAGGTAAATAACAAACGATGTGCAAGTGATGAGGCATGATGCAGTGCAGGTCAGTCTTCCCAATTTTACGCACTTTATCTTTATCATTCAAATGATACGTCGTAAGCGAAAGTTTCGATTTGCAGGCAATGACTATATTTGTAACAAGCAATGGTACTTTTAAAATTGCGAAACCTTGAAGTTAGCAGCTATAGACATCGGTTCTAATGCCGCCCGACTGCAAATATCGAGTGTCATCAACAATGAACTCGACGGGGTGTACTTGAAAAAGGTCGAGTACGTACGTTTTCCACTGCGTTTGGGCATCGATGTGTTTAAACACGGACACATAACCCCCTACAAGGAAGCCCAAATCTTGAAATTGCTACATGCCTACCGTCTTTTGATAGACCTACATGAAGTGCATGATTACATGGCGGTGGCTACATCTGCCATGCGCGAAGCTGCCAACAGCTCAGAAATAGTCGAAAGGGTGCGTCAAGAGACAGGCATTCAGTTGCAGATTATCAGTGGCGACGAAGAAAATCACTACGTCAATGTGGCTTTGTTGCGCCACTTAGACCTTAAACCCTATTTGCATATAGACGTAGGCGGCGGAAGCACCGAACTTACCCTTATCATCGGGGGGCAGGCAGTGGCTTCTCGCTCGTTCGAAATAGGCTCTATCCGCCTGTTGGAAGGAGCAGTTGAGCCTACTTTGTGGAAGGAAATGCAAAAGTGGGTGGAAAAACACTGCAGCAAAGTGGATAAATTGACCGCAGTAGGCGTAGGAGGGAACATCAACAAATTGGTAACCTATGCCAAGAAAAAGGGGAACGCCATCACCATCAAAGAATTGGCAAAGATTAAAGAAAGAATAGAAAGCTATACCTACGAAGAGCGTATTGCCATGCTGGAAATGAACCCCGACCGCGCCGATGTCATCGTCCCTGCGGCTCATATTTATCTGTCGGTGATGCGCTGGGCAGGCATCAAAGAAATATTGGCGCCAGGGGTGGGGCTGCGTGATGGCTTGTTGGAAATGCTACTCGAAAAACACGGATTTCGTAAAAATAAAATGCTATTTGACAGTTAATCTTGCTTTATGTCTTCTCAGAAAATAGCCGTTGAAATTATCAATATCGGTGATGAGCTACTCTATGGCAGCATTGCCAACACCAATGCTCAATGGATGAGCGAGTACCTGAGCGAAGCTGGTTTTCGTGTGCTTCGCCACATGGTCATAGCCGACGAGCAAGAGGCGATTGTGCAAGCTTTGCAAGAAGCTATGCAGCGTGCGCAGGTGGTGCTGCTCACCGGCGGTTTGGGACCTACCAAAGACGATGTTACCAAGTTGGCGCTTTGTCGCTTGTTCGGTACAGAACTGCGTCTTTACCCCGAAGCCCTTGCCCATCTCAAAGAGATGTTTATGTTGCGTGGGCGTTCGCTTTCAGCCTTAAACGAACAACAGGCAGCTTTGCCCGCCGGAGCAATTTACCTACAAAACGAAAAAGGAACAGCCCCCGGCATATGGATGAATGACTCTGCCGGACGGGTGGTGGTGGCTATGCCGGGCGTGCCACACGAAATGCAGCACCTCATGCAAGAGCAGGTGGTGCCCCGTCTGTTGAAGACTTTTGCCGTAGAACCACTGCTTCACTTTCATGTCAAGACCGTGGGTATTGGCGAGTCTCAACTGGCAGAACAAATTGCTACTTGGGAAGAGGCTTTGCCTGCGCACATCAAGCTGGCTTATTTGCCTTCTTTCGGGCAAGTAAAGCTGCGCCTGACGGCAACAGGCAAAGACAGAACGCTTTTACAAGAAGACATCAAAGAGCAGTTGAGGCGCTTGTTGCCGCTCATAGATAAGTACGTATTCGGTTTTGAGCAAGAAACCCTTGAGGAGGTAGTGGCGGCTCTGTTGCGCAAAAGCGGTAAGACCATTGCAGTAGCCGAGAGTTGTACTGGCGGCTATCTGGCGCACAGTTTTACCAAAATACCCGGCAGCTCTGCCTATTTTCAAGGAGGCGTGGTAACGTATAGCAACCGTGCTAAGATAGATATTTTGGGGGTGTTGCCCAGCACCCTTGAAAAAGAGGGGGCTGTGAGCGAAGCTACCGTTTTGCAAATGGCAACAGCGGTGCGTGCGCGTTTTCGTGCAGATATAGGACTGGCAACCAGTGGCATTGCCGGACCGGGAGGCGGTACCACCACCAAGCCCGTAGGTACTATTTGGGTTGCCTATGCCGATGCAGAGGCTGCCAAGGCAGCATTGTATCGTTTAGGCAATGACCGCCTTTTCAATATAAAAGTAACCACAGCTTTGTTGCTTGACTGGCTGCGTAAAAAGTTGGGAGGTAGAGCCCATGAATTTGAAGATTTTTTCGTATAATTTCGTTTGGAGAATACCGTAAAGAAATATGAGTTTTTGGAATAAAATATGGGGTAGGCATCGCCGTCTTCCGCTGCCACAAGTCAAACGCTATGCACTCAACTACGAAGACATAAAAACAGTAGGTATCTTATTCAACAGTACGGACGAGGAATGTCATGGAGCTCTCAATTACTGGATAAAAATACTCAAGCAAGACGGCAAGAAGGTGCGTGCCATGGCTTACTTCGAAGAAAAGCATTCCAATCCTTACGATTTTAAGTTTGATTTCTTTACAAAAGAAGACCTCAGGCGTGGCGAGCAGGTCAGTACCCGAGAAGTAGAGTCTTTCATACAAGAGCGCTTCGATTATTTGTATTGTGTGAGCTTGCAGCACTTCAAGCCTTTCGATTATATCATGCGCCATTCGCATGCCAAATGCCGTATTGGCTCGTTCTATGAAGACGATACCGAGCGCCCTTATGAGTTGATGATAGCCATTCCTCAAGGGCAGAAGCGCGACGTTGTTACCTTAACCCTTCAAATGATGCACTACACCAAAGGCTTATTGGTGAACAACCCGCCGCCTTCTTTTTTCGAGCCAGACGCCTTAGACCGTCGCAGCAAAAAAATAACCTCCTCTTAGCTTGTTTGCTGCTTGGTGAAGGTAAAACCCACGCCTTCTTCCGTTTCTTCGTAGTCTATTTGCACGTCGAGAAGGTAAAGAAAGTGTTTTTTGGAAATATAAATATCGATGCCCTCCAGCTGATAAACAGCATCATCTTCTTTGAGATGGTCAAAGCCTAAAAGAAACTGGGCACCGCCGCAGCCCCTTCCGCCTTTTACGCCAATGCGCAAGCCATAGTCTGCTGGAATGCCTTTGTTGGCTTTGATGTCTTTGATGGCTTCAAGGGCTTGAGGTGTGATTTTTACGGGCAGTTCTTCAAACATAGTTTGCACTTTGAAAAGTATCCTTATCTTTGAAACACTTCACAAAAAAAATGAATTCTGACAAATGGAAGTACTTCTTGATTTGCTGAAAGTGAGTATCCCTTTGGCTATTGTGAGTTATGCATTCTACACTACCGTGCGCGCTTTCTTGCAAAAAGACTTTGAAAAAAAACTTGCCGAGTTGCGATTGAAATACAGCGAAACGGCGCTGGAACACCGCCTGCACGCTTACGAGCGGATTTGTTTGCTGCTCGAGCGCATCTCTCCGCCGCAACTGCTTTTGCGTATTCAATTTCAGGACTTGACTGCCGGTGAGCTGCGCCATATTTTGCTACACGAAATACAGCAAGAATTTTCTCATAACCTATCCCAACAGCTATACATGAGCATTGAGGCGTGGGAAGAAGTGAAAAAAGCAAAGGAAGGGGTGGTTACGCTTATCAACAACACGGCAGCCACTGTAGAGCAAGACGCAAAGGCTTTGGTGCTTGCCAAAGCCATCCTGAATAACTTAAATGAATACAACATAGACCCAGTGGAGCCGGCGTTGCGTTTCGTGAAACAGGAAGCACAAAGTTTTTTTGCTTGAGAAACAAGTTTGTTTTTGCTTGGAAGAGTTCGGCTTTTGTTTTCTAAACGCACAATATTAGCAAAATATGAAAGGCAGCCACAAGGCTGCCTTTTGCTCATTTTCGAGAAGGCTTATTCTGTCAAAAACGGATAGTCTTCTTGCACATACACATCCTTGAAGATGTCGGAGGGGGCAGGATAAGGCGACTCCTCGGCAAACTGTACGGCATCTTCTACGATGGCTTTTACCTCTTGCTCTACCTGCTGGAAGTAGGCTTCATCGCCGAAGCCTTTTTCCAACATGCGCTTTTTCACTTGCTCTATGGGGTCTTGCTGCTTGTAGGCTTCTACTTCTTCTTTGGTGCGGTATTTGGCGGGGTCAGACATGGAGTGCCCTTTGTAACGGTAAGTGCGGAACTCCAACAAAGTAGGACCCTCGCCTTTGCGGGCGCGTGCAGCGGCGCGTGCCACAGCCAAATGCACCTCTTCTACCACCATACCGTCCACAGGTTCGGAAGGCATGTCGTAGGCTTCGCCCAAAGTGTAAAGGTCAGTTACGTTGGACGTACGCTTCACCGAAGTGCCCATGGCGTAGCCGTTGTTTTCTATTACAAAAATAACGGGCAACTTCCAGGTCATCGCCATGTTGAGGGTTTCATGAAAAGCCCCTTGCCGTACGGCACCATCGCCCATATAACAAATGCATACGTTTTGAGTGCCCATATATTTTTCGGCAAAGGCTATGCCTGCGCCTAAGGGGATTTGCCCCCCTACGATGCCGTGTCCGCCAAAGAAGTTTACTTCTTTATCAAATATATGCATAGAGCCGCCTTTTCCCTTCGAACAGCCGGTTACTTTGCCATATAGCTCTGCCATGACCGCGCGTGCCGAGGTGCCCAACACAAGCGGGTGGGCATGGTCGCGATAGGCAGTAATCCATTTGTCGTCTTTGGTGAGGGCAGTGGCGGCACCGGCTACACAGGCTTCTTGTCCTATGTAAAGATGACAAAAGCCGCGTATCTTCTGACGCCCGTATAATTGTCCTGCCTTTTCTTCGAAGCGTCGCGCCAGCAACATTTTTTCATACCAGAAACGGTAAGTCTCCTGCGAGAAGTCGTAAACCTCTTGCTTTTTATCGGGCGTCAACGAATATTGGTTTTGTGCGCCCTGTTTGTCGATTTCCTCTTTCTTCTGAGCCATGCTTAGATAGGTTTGCCGCTAAAATACCAAAATATCTGTTTCGAATGCAACTACTTACTGCCCAAACTTCGCACGCAGAGCCGCTAACTTGGCAGCCATGTCTTCTGCTTCTTGCTTGCGCTCTTTGCGTTTGTCTTGCTTCTTGGGAGGTGGGGCATCTGTTTTCATCGAGAGGGCAATGCGCCGGCGGTTCAGGTCTACTTCAAGCACCGTAACCATCACTTTCTGATGCACCTTTACCACTTGCGCCGGGTCGCTTACATATTCGTGCGACAGCTGGCTGATATGCACCAGCCCGTCTTGATGCACGCCGATGTCCACAAATGCGCCAAATTTGGTTACGTTGGTAACGATGCCTGGCAGGCGCATGCCCGGCTGCAGGTCTTCGATGCTGTGTACTCGCTCATCGAACTGAAACACTTCGAATTCTTGGCGTGGGTCGCGTCCCGGCTTGGCAAGCTCATTCATGATGTCTTGCAAAGTAGGCAAGCCTATTTTGTCGTTTACATAACGCTCTATTTGAATTTGCTTGCGCAGCGAAGCATCACGCAGCAGGTCTTCTATGCGGCAGCCCAAATCTTTTGCCATTTGCTCCACCACAGGGTAAGATTCGGGATGCACGGCACTGGCATCGAGCGGATGCTCACCATGGCGGATGCGCAAGAAACCGGCTGCTAGCTCGAAGGTCTTTGGACCAATGCCCGGCACGCGTTTGAGTTCTTCGCGACTGCGGAAGCCGCCGTATTTTGTCCGGTAGGCGATGATGTTGTCGGCAAGGCGCTCGTTCAAGCCCGATACATAAGCAAGCAGCTGCTTGCTGGCGGTATTCAATTCTACACCTACGGCATTTACGCAACTGATAACCACGTCGTCAAGGCTCTTTTTCAAAGCTTTTTGATCCACATCATGCTGATATTGCCCCACACCAATGGATTTAGGGTCTATTTTTACCAGCTCTGCTAAGGGGTCTTGCAGCCGCCGCCCTATAGAGACCGCCCCGCGTACGGTTACATCTTTGTCGGGGAACTCTTCCCGTGCCACTTTCGAAGCAGAATATACCGATGCACCGCTTTCATTGACCATAACTACCAAAACGCCCGGAATGTGCAGGCTTCGCACAAACTGCTCGGTTTCTCGGCTGGCGGTGCCGTTGCCTATAGCAATGGCTTCCACCTTGTATTGCTGGCAAAGCTGGCGCAGCAGCTGCCCGGCTGCTTCTTTTTGGTTTTGTGGTTCATTCGGATAAATCACATCGTCGTGAAGCAGCTGCCCGTGTTCGTCGAGTACTACCACTTTGCAGCCTGTGCGGAAGCCGGGGTCAATAGCCAAGACGCGTTTTTCGCCAAAGGGAGAGGCTAAGAGCAGCTCGCGCAGGTTGTCGGCAAATACCTTAATAGCTTCTTCGTCGGCACGTTGCTTGGATTCTAGGCGCATTTCTGTTTCGAGCGAGGGGCGCAGCAAGCGCTTGTAGGCATCGGCGATGGCTTGGCGCACTTGTTCGGCAGCAGGGCTTTGGTTTTTCAAAAGGAGATGCTCTATTAGGGCAATGGCTTCTGCCTCGTCTGGTTCTATGCTTACGGAAAGAATCATCTCGCTTTCGCCCCGGCGAATAGCCAACAGCCGATGCGATGGAATGCTTTTGAGTGGCTCTTCCCATTCGAAATAATCCCGGAATTTTTGCCCTTCTTCTTCTTTCCCCTTGATGAGCTTGCTTTTGATAACAGCTTTTTCTTGAAAAAGTGTACGCAAACTTGCGCGTACCTCTTGCCTTTCATTGACCCATTCGGCTATGATATGGCGGGCACCTTCAAGGGCTTCTTCTATGCTGTTCACTCCTTTTTCTGCATCTACAAACGCTTGAGCGGCTGTTTCGGGAACAAGCGTTTCTGGCTGTTCATATAGCTGTTGCGCCAGTGGTTCCAGCCCCTTTTCGCGTGCCATCGTGGCTTTGGTGCGTCTTTTGGGGCGATAGGGCAAGTAAAGGTCTTCCAGCACACTTATGGTGTCGGCAGCCAAGAGGGCAGCTTTCAGCTCGTCGGTGAGCTTGCCCTGCTCTTCTATGCTTTTGAGAATGGTTTCTCGTCGTTTTTCCAGCTCGCGCAGGCGCTCTATTTCGTCCCGCACTTGTGCTATTTGCACCTCGTTTAGCCCACCTGTAGCCTCTTTTCGGTAACGAGCAATAAAAGGGATGGTGGCGCCTTCGTCCAACAATTGAATGGTAGCTTCGATTTGCTTAATTCGAAGCCCTAGCTTCTCAGATAAGCGTATTACTTCTTCGACCATGCGTATTTGTTCTATTTCTTACAATGCCTTCAAAAATACTACAATTTTTGCTTACTTAGAGTATATGTGCCGGCATGCCGGTGCGTATATGCTTTTTTTTAAAAAAAACTTGTATATCTGTTTACCAAATCGCAAAAAACCATATTAATTAATAAATCAAAGAAAGTTTTGTTATGAAATGTAACCATAGATGGAGATTACTTCTGCTTGTTTGCAGCTTCCTTTGGGCAAGCGAAGCTTTGGCACAAGCAACTTTTACGTGGACAGGTGCATCCAGTACCGCATGGAATAACTCTGCCAACTGGATAAGGGTGGGGATTGATGATGATAACGATGGCATCCCTGATGCGAATGATGATGTAGTATTTACAGGGGCGAATAATTGCACACTCTCTCGCAATGAAGCCTGTAAAAACCTGACCTTTGCGCTTACCTACACGGGCAGGCTAAGTTTGGGTACTCATACCCTGGAGGTGTACGGCAACTGGACACATATTGCTTCCAGCAATGTATTTCAGCCCAATACGGGTACAGTGGTGCTCCGTGACGGAGGGGCTGTGTCTTACCAGATAACAATGAACACTTCGTATAATGACTACTTTTATACGCTCATTTTTGACAGAGGTAGCAAGACTACGGACATAGGTCCTGCTTTTGGGGGTGTACGCATGGTAGGTCGTGAGTTGATAATGGAGAGTGGTACACTCACAGCCGCAGGTACAGGCTCTTTACCAGTGGCTAACTTGCGTGTGCGTAGCGGAAGCTCTTCTTTTGTCGGCTCGCGAATTTTGCAAGTACAGGGTAATACGGTTGTAGAAAGTGGAGATTTTACCCTTGGCAGTGGGGCTTACTTGAGCATTCAAGGCGACTATACGCAGACAGGAGGCTTTATTATAGGTAACCAGGCAATTGCTGCCGGCTCTGCGCCTGTGCGCTTCGACGGCAGTGCTGATAGCAGAATATTGAATGCTAGTGCCGTAGCCATTCGCTCAGCGGTGCGCATCAATAAGTCTGGTGGAGCAAAAGTAATATTGAGTTCGGGCATTGCCTCTATAACCATAGGCACGATTGCAGCCCCTAAAAACCTGTTTGTAGAAAATGGTTCGCTCCGTATCGAAACAGGTATACCATTAGTAGTGTATGGGGATATCGTTTTACCAGGGGCAGGTTATATCGATGCCTATAATGCAGGCTCTATCATTCGTTTGTCGGGTTCATGGAATAGCGAAAATTGTACGGCAGCCAACCCCTTGCTCACTGCCAGCACCTCCTCTGTACAGTTTATTGGAGGAGGGAATGTAGAGATACGTCCATCGACCTCTACCCGTTTCGATGAAGTAATTATTCAGAAAAGCGCAGGCAATAAAGTAACGCTTTATAGCAACCCTCTAGTGATTGACCGCTTGTTGAATATCCTTCCGGGTTGCGGACTAGTGGTAACCAATGTAATCAATGGTAATGAGCTTACTGTAAATAAACCAAGACATAACCCGGGCGGAGGTGCCGATGCATACGATATTCCTAAAGCAGATATTGATGTGAGAGATATCGTTATTGAAAATAACGCTTTCTTGGACCTATATACGAATGAGCCGGCAGGTAGTAATGTGATTACACTGTTTTTACGAGGGAACTTAGTGGACAACAATACTGCTTATCCTTCTGCTTCAAAGGGATTTTATGTAACGCCTTCAAATGTCTCAAATGCTGGAGGAGCAACTTGGCAAGGAGATAACAACCGTCTGCCTATGGTGGTATGTATAGGCAACTTGAATCAAGTACTCAATGGCAACACCATTGGCTTGAAAAACCTTGCCAATTCGCCTATTGCCGGGCTATCGGGGATTTACTTACCCAATGTCATTATCTACAAGGATAATAAAGACCAGTTTGTTGAATTTCCTACTGGCAAGGGAGGACGAGTCATGGGGAACATGACTATTTTGCAGGGGACCTTCCGTCTCCCTGAGGCTACTTTGTTGTATGGCAATACTTCAACAGATGAACTTCGAGTTTATGGGGTTTTTGAATTACAAGCAGGCTCTCGCTTGAGTATCTGTACGGGTGGCGACCCTCAAGGTGCATTTGTAAAAGTATGCAATGGGGGGTTACTTTCTTTCTTGGGAACGCCTTCCAAGTCCGTGCAGGTCGATAGAGACGGTAATACTGGGCAGTATTATCGCATGGAAGCCTGGCCCGGTGGAAGGGTAGAAGCCGCTTTTACCAATTTTAACTACCAAGGTGCTACTAATGTTGGTTTTCTACATAATGGAGGTCTGAATAGTAATGGAGGCTTTAAGTTGCACTATGCTTCAGAGCTGGCTCCACCCACTCAAGGTTTTCCCGACATTTACGACTACGACAATGATGGAAATACCGTAGAACTTGGTCCGCGCTATCAATTGGTAAATGGAGAACCCATCTATTATAATTTCAGCTATTGTTCCTTTGCGCAAGGTGCTTCGGGATATACAGCACTGACCATCAATACCGGGCAAACTATGACTATCAAAGGAGCTCGTTTTACTGGTTCAGGCAATATATCAGCAGATAGGAATATTGTAGCCAGCACATCGCTTTCAGCCAGTGCTTTGGGGTATACTGGGGCTACAAACTGCCCATCCCCTGTTTCTCCCGGTGATTTTTGTGGAGTGATCACCATGGTTGCTTCATCTGGTGCTATCGGCGGCTCCAACGGTGAAGGATGGGATGGAGGCATCAATGACAATGGTGCCCCCGAGCTTGACCGCATCAGATGGATCGAGTTTGCCCCCATATATTGGGTAGGGGGGTATTCAAGAAATTGTGGTGGACCACCCAACGTCTGGAAAGCAGACCCTGATGGTGCTAATCTGAATGGAGGAGTTGACCAAGGTTGTGTAGGAGTGGGTGGTATAGATCAGAGCAGCTGGGCTCATTGGCAGAACTGGTCTCTGAAAAATGATCGTTACTACAACCCCCTGCGCATTTACCCCGGTATGCCCAAGAGTGCCTTTTCGGCACCAGAGTTGCGAGCTGTTGACTTCCAGGAGTTTATCTTGGCAGGGCTGCGGCAAGATGAGTTGGCAGCCATCGATACAGACGGAGACGGTAACTACATAGAGCACTTCGATACAGACGGAGACGATGATGTGGCAGACGATGTAAATATCTTAACGGATACTCGCATACCGAACGACATCTTTGAGCGTTTCAATGTGTATTTGTCACATACAGCACCAAACAGTGTGGTTATACCTTCCAACATTGTAGGAGTGAATGGGGTAGGTCATATAGAAATAGAGGGACTTCTGGTAATCAACGGGCAGAGCACGGGCTCTGGCGGGCAACAACCGCAAGACTTGAAGCCGCAGAAGGATAACGAAAATAACACCAAGCTTACTTTACAAGGTGACATCACCCTTAGCGTGAAGAAGTCTATCATTGTCGAGAATAGACTGGGAAACACCAATACTCCTTCAGAGTTGGAGGCTCAGGGGAATGCGCAAATATTTGTGGGGCAGAATTATGTGGTTAGAGGAAATGAATCCGGGAATGGAACCAATAATTTTGGAGGACCGGGCTCGGTGGTTACCTTTACGCTCAATGGTCCTGGGGAGCAAGAGGTAAAATATGACAACGATGATAATTGGGAGAATTTTGTGATAGATAAACCATCCGGGACTGTTATCCTTCAGGGCTTGGGTGACAACTTAGATTGCTTTAAGTTTCACATGAAACAGCCCAATGGCACTGCCTCTTGCCGTCTTTCTAGCGGCTCGGATCTGACCACGCGCGATGACTTTATTCTGGATGGTGGTACTTTTATCTTCGATAACGGTGAAGTGATAGTAGGGGGCAGCTGGCTGAACAATGGAGGGTATGTAGATGAAGTGATATTGAATGCGGCGGCAGCCGTACGATTCCGCCCTACTACTCCGGGCAACTACATCATCCGCACACGGGGACAGGTATTCTACCAAGTATTCTTCGATAATGCCGGTGGCGGGACCAGTACTTACACCATAGAAGATGGCATGCGTGCCTTGGCACAAACTACCATTGGTAACAGATACGTAGTGCAGACCGCCAACGTACCCATAGGCACCACCGTATCGCTGCAGCTTACGGGGCTTACTGTACAGAGTGGTGGAAAAATAGATTTGAATCCCGGTGCCGAGCTGCTTATGCAGACCGATGCTTCTAAAATCACGGCTCAAGGAAGCAAAAACTTGATTATAAACGGAGAATTAGAAGCCATCGGCACTCAAGACCACTATGTCCGTATTTCCCGCATGGGCAACGATTACTACCGCTTCGATATCAACGGGCGGGCAGCCGTGCGCTTCTATAACATTCAGTTTACAGATGAATTCGGCGTGGACATGCGTGATGGAACGCCCAAAAGCCCCGGCATTACGCTATTTGGTAGTGGGTGTCCAGTATTGGCAGTGGGTACTTTCAGCGATGGTACTTTTGCTAATGGGAAAGATGTAAACAATGCTACTTACTTATGGCTACCAGGAAATTACGAGTCGCAAGACGTGTTTAATGTCAACTTCCCCGTAGCACTTACTTCTCCGGGGGCTTCCAATGTGCGCAGAGAGGGCGCCAATGGTAGCAACGCCTATGTGAATACGGTGGCTATCGATGACCCACCTGTGGGGGAGCTTCCGGGAGATACTTCTGATATCCGCTATCAAAAAACCCGCTTCATCAACGCTACTGGTGTGTTTGCTGGCGAGCTGTTTGATAGAGAAACCGCAGGTACATGGACAGGACCGGTAGATTCTATCATCGTATGGTCTGGTAAAATCAAATATTGGGATGGTGGAGGCGATGGAGTTAGCTGGCATGACCGTTTTAATTGGACGGATGATGCGCTACCTACCATTCAAGATGCCGTGGTAATAGATCACCGCTATATACCCGGTACTATAAACATACAAGTAAATGGTGCCTCCTTATCAGATAACCATACCCCCATAGTGGGAGGATTTACTAATGCCCCCAATGGGATACCTGAAATCGCCTGCCGAGATTTGATTATAGACACTGGCGGGGGTAATCCCATCAATTTGGATATTTCTGGGAATGTTGAAGTCCTCATACAGCGTTCATCGCCTTGCCCTGGGGGTACGGAGTATGGCGGCGACCTTACCGCAAGCAGGGGGGTAACTATCCGTGCGGGTAACGGATTTGAGACCATCACCGTTGGTAAAGGGTGGAGCATGGCAGGTGCCTTCGACTATGACATGGAAGACGACGGCATAGACCGGGCACGTGTAGTATTTAATCAAAACGTAGGATCTCGAACCATCACCACAGGACCTACCTTCAGCCACTTCTGGGATGTTGAGTTTCAAGGTGGATACACTGAAAACAACGACGCGCTTTTTGTAGATAATGACTTCGTTATTAAGAAACCAGCAACAGCGACGTATACACCTGTGTATGATGCCTCTGATGTGAGTGGAATCAAGATTTATGTGGGAGGTAATTGGATTAACGACAATGGGGTGTTTGTGCCTCGCACAGGAGAAGTGGTATTCAATGGCTCCGGACCGCAGACTATTACGCGACTCAGTGCCGCAGGACCGCTGCAAGCTTATGAAAAGTTCTATGATTTGCGTATTCAAAAACCGACAGAGAACGGTACTGTAACCTTGAACAGCCGTGTGCTGGTCGAAAACTTGTTGAGTCTGGATCAAGGCATCTTTAAGACGAGCGAAGACAACGGCACTGGTAACGGTAAGGAAATTATCATTGGTCTAAAGGGCTCATGGGTGCGTTCTATCTTGGCAAGTCCGAATACCGCGTTTGTGGATGGTCCCGTAGGACGTATATTCCAAGGTTCTTCAGTGCTTTCCAACGCTTTGAACTTCCCCATTGGACGCTCCGGATACGCCTATACCGGTGGCAATAGCCCTGCCGGCTCTGATGGCTATGCCTTGCAGGTGAAACTTACCAACAACAATCCTACGGCTTTTACTATGCAGATTATGGAAGGCAGGAACCCAGAAGATGAGGATGAAGACGGTATATACGAACCGGGAGGAGATGATGGCGTGGACCACAAGATACTCCCTTATGCGCCGAGAATCAATATGGTTACCAATCAGCGCTATTGGAAAATAAAGAATATCGGTTTCCCTTCTGCTTTGCCATTAGATGCAACACCGGCGGTAGCTGCCGGCGATTTGAAGGAAGCAGTTGTTACCTTGCGCTTTAATGCATTGCAAAACACCATTGCAGCTCCGCCGCCTTTGGATGCGCAGTATCCCAATGTGATGGCAGACCTTAGTTTGGTAGGGCAGTTGAGTATTCTGCAGGATTACTCCGATGAAGACTTGTCTTATGCTCGTCAGGCAACACCCTCAATAGTCAATACGGAATTGTCTATCCGCAGAGGTTATGCCTCCAAAGGCGAGTACTGGCGCGACATTGGTGGAATCGGGGACTTGGAGTCTAATATTGTAACCATCAGCTCTACCGAGCGTGTGACCACCTTAGGCAACAGCCGCTTTACCATCGGATGGTATTTCATTCCGTTGCCCGTAGAGGTATTGAGCCTGCAGGCGAAGGTAGTCAATCAGAGCCAAGTACAGCTTGATTGGGTAGTTGTCAACGAAAGCCACTTGGCTTACTATGGCATAGAACGCAGCACCAACGGGCAGCAGTTTGAAGAAATAGCCCGTGTGGAAGCCCGCAATAGCGGCGAAACAGTGGCTGCCTACTACCACATCGACCCTGCTCCGCACATAGGGGTGAATTACTACCGCCTGCGCCAAGAAGAAAAAGACGGCAAAGTAAGTTATTCGAAGGCAGTGGCAGTAGAAGTAAGGGATAATATTTCTGAGCTGGGTAGGATGAGCGTTTATCCCAATCCACTGACCGGCAGTGAGCTGTTTGTTGTTTTACCTCATACAGATATGAAGGTTGCTGTCCTGCGTTTGTATGATGCTCAGGGACGCCTCGTAGAAGTGAATCGTCATACAGTGGACGCACATACACTTCGCTTGCAATTTAGCCGTAAACCACAAGCCGGCGTGTATATACTGAGTCTTCAGACAGACAAGGGGCAAGTGTACTATGCTCGTCTTGTGATTGAGTAGCAGCTTACAACGGTAAGTGATTGTTCAGATGAAGGAGCCCTATAAGGGCTCCTTTTTTTGAGTCTG
This sequence comes from Thermonema lapsum, assembly GCF_011761635.1. Taxonomy (NCBI): domain Bacteria; kingdom Pseudomonadati; phylum Bacteroidota; class Cytophagia; order Cytophagales; family Thermonemataceae; genus Thermonema; species Thermonema lapsum. Next base: position 1,096,887 of record NZ_JAASRN010000001.1, on the reverse strand, counting down.
AAATTTGTACTGTTTTTTGTTAGTTCAAAAAAATGCTTTTGCCTTTGGACATCTTTGGGGGATTTTTCTATTATTTGACGCAACAGAGCGTCGATCTATTCTTAAACATAATTAACCATTTTTCGTACCATAAAAAAATAAGAACATCTTACTTAGTTATTGCCCCTTTCTCATTTACCTTTGCAAAAGGTGAGATATTTAAGGAAAAGTAACTGTCTTAAAAATGTAAGCGCTATGAAAGTGCATAAATCGCAAAAATGGGTAGTGATTTTAGTTTTGCTGATGAGCTTGCCCATGCTCACGTGGGCACAAGCAGTTTTTACGTGGACAGGTGCATCCAATACTGCATGGAATAACTCTGCCAACTGGATAAGGGTGGGGATTGATGATGATAACGATGGCATCCCTGATGCGAATGATGATGTAGTATTTACAGGGGCGAATAATTGCACACTCTCTCGCAATGAAGCCTGTAAAAACCTGACCTTTGCGCTTACCTACACGGGCAGGCTAAGTTTGGGTACTCATACCCTGGAGGTGTACGGCAACTGGACACATATTGCTTCCAGCAATGTATTTCAGCCCAATACGGGTACAGTGGTGCTCCGTGACGGAGGGGCTGTGTCTTACCAGATAACAATGAACACTTCGTATAATGACTACTTTTATACGCTCATTTTTGACAGAGGTAGCAAGACTACGGACATAGGTCCTGCTTTTGGTGGGGGTACACGCATGGTAAGCAATGAGCTCATAATGGAGAGTGGTACACTCACAGCAGCAGGTACAGGCTATTTGCCGGTGGCTAACTTGCGTGTGCGTGGCGGAAACTCTTCCTTTAGTAGCTTAGGTGGTAGAATTTTGCAAGTACAGGGTAATGCGGTTGTGGAAAGTGGTAGCTTTACTTTGCAGGCTTCAGCTAAAGTGGAGATTCAAGGCAATTATACGCAAAATGGCGGTTACATCGTAGGGGATAATACTACTGCCCCGTTTTCAGCTCCAGTTCGCTTCATGGGGGGCAGCTCAACGAGTGTGGTCAGTGGGACAGCCGTGAACATACGTGCTGCAGTATCTATTCTCAAAAATGTACGTTGGAATGTACCGGTTACTATAGGGGAAACTACCGCACAGAAGAACTTGGTGATAGGAAACAATGGGCTTTTGGATATACAAACCACTGCGCCGCATAGCATCAATGGTAGTGTGGTGTATGCCAATGACAATGGGGTAATCCGGGCTTCTGCATCACCTACTGTGCTCAAAATTTTACAAGATTGGGACAGCAGTCAATCTACGGCAGTCGATCCTTTGCAGCGCCCGGTGGGTGACTCGCAAATCTATTTTATAGGTAATACAAGCAATTGTAGCATCAACGTATCGGCTAATACGTTTTTCGACTACTTGTATATTAACAAGACCGATGCGTATCGTATAGTAAGCAATACAGGCTCCAACCCTTTGCGCATCAAGAAAAACTTTCATATCCTGTCAGGCACTTTCCGTGCTAATAACGTAACCAATGCTACCAATACTTTATCTATTGTAGCATCGGTAAATCATCGCCTGAACCGGAACAACAGCACAGGAGGAGCCATTAATATTAGCTCCGATCCTATTCAAGCTTTGGCGATGGGAGCCAATACCGGAGAAACTGTTTCTTACCCTGCAGGAGATATTATTGTAGAAGAAGACGTCATTATAGAAGACGATGCATGTTTGGACTTGGGAACCAACGAACCGGGCAATATAGAAACTAATCGCACCAATTTTATTACCATTGCGCTATACGTAGGCAAAAATTTGGATGACAAAAACAATACACTGCCTTCTAATGCACAGGCAATCCCAAGTACTTCTTATCCTACTAATCCGGGACCACCACGTGGTTTGTATTGCGGACTCTCTACTGCTTATCCTTTGGGGGTTCGCCAAAGTTGTACAGCTGCGGGAACTGTGAATTATCAAACAGGATTAGCGCCAAGAGAAAACTATCAAATCCCGACGATTGTATTCTTCGGAGGAACTCCCGCAACCATTGTCGGAAACGTACCTCAGTTACCTAATTTTTGTAACAATTTCAATGGGGGCAAGGGTCTCTTATTGCCGAATGTTTACATCGTAAAGACCAGCACGAGTGCAGATCCGAATGCCACTCAAGTAACCATGTCAAATAACCTCCGCATTCATGGCAATTTTAAAATTCTGCGAGGGACTTTTAACACCAACGGCTACACCCTTTATTACGGCGACTACGCAGCCAAAGATGTGGGAGGGGGTATTAGCGACGCTGCCCTTATGAGCAATTACTATTCGCGTGATGACGTCATAGACGTATATGGGCGCTTTTTACTCACTGCTGGCAGTCGTTTGTTTATGAATACCGCAGGAGAAGAAAGAGGGACGTTTTTACGTGTGCGCAAAGGAGGCTTTTTCCGTGCTTTGGGGACTGCTGCCAACCGTGCCACAGTAACACGCGAAGGTACGCCCGGGCAGTATTATCGTATTTGTGTGTATAACGGAGGTGCCATAGAAGCCATTCATACAGAGTTTACCTTTATGTCGGCTTTCAGCGACAGCCGATATGGAACGTCTGATTCTAGAAACTGGCTGGGAGACAACACTATTACAAGCTCGCCCAACTACGATCTACCCTCTTGGGAATACGAAGGAGGACCGGGTTCTGGGCATGGCTGGCAAGAGAGCCGGGGGGGGTTGAAGGTGATGATGGGCGCTATCATTAACCCTCTTGACAACACTTCGCCCGATCTGCAATGGGGCACTGTGCCCCATAATTTCAGCTATTGTTCTTTTGGTAGTGGGGGCATAAACGCAGCTTGTTTAACCATCAATACGGGACAAGCATTGACTATTTACAATGCTAACTTTTCTAGCAACAGCGGTAGCTATTCTAAGAATGTGATTGCCAACGCTCGTTATTATTTTAACTCTTCTGTAATGGGTGACCCTGCTGCTAATGTGGCAGGTTTTGGTAATTTGCAAATAAACGTGATTACCATGAAGAGCTCTTCTGGTGCCATAGGAGGCGGTGTGGGTGAGCAGTATGATGGTGGTTTGAACGACAACAATGTAAATCCTTTCTATGACCAAATTCGCTGGGAGAACTATGTGAGGATTTATTGGGTGGGGAATTCCTGGGGAACAACAGGACCCAATCCAAAGCGTCAGAGAATAATAAAAGAAGGTGACGTAGTAGTAAGTGGCGGCGAAGGTCCCTATTATGAAAATTCTAACCTAGATCCCCTAGTATATAAATATATAGATGAGACACACACGGATGATGCAACTGCTTGGACTAACCCCAAAAACTGGTCTTTATATAACGACCGATACTATAACCCCTTCCAAATATACCCTGGCCAAACCACCTTACCCTATGGCTTGCCTAAAAAAAACAAAGAATCTACTGTATGGGTAGGTAATGACCCCAATGGTGAAATACCGGCAGATACCTTGAAGATGTTTGATGTGATGATAACACGTTCGGCGGGCTCAAATCCCACTGTGGATATAGACGTTGAGGTGTATGGCGCGGTAGTGGTCAATGCCGGCGTGCTCCGCGATGGGCAGCGCATTTATGATGCACGTGATAATGGAGCATCAGGTACTGCGGGAGTTTTTGGGCAAATGCTGGCAAGAGAAGATCTAGACCCTTCGGTTAATCGAGGAAGGGATAGTACTACTAGTAGTATACCTCACAAGGTGCTTACCATCTCTGCTGGGCGTGTTTTGACTGTGGGGGGCGACATGCAAGTGCGTGCCAATGGGCAGTTGAAACTGCAAGCCAACGCAGAAGTGCGTATAGGTACTAACTTATTTGCCTTAGATAACCTTGCAAGTTGGAATGAGAATATCTCACCACCAGCATATTATTGCGACGCGGCTGATGATTCTAAAAGTTATGTGACTATGGGTGGTTTAAAGACTATGCCCAATATTGTAATGGATCCAACTGCTACGCTAGTGTTTAATGGAACAGGCGAGCAGCAAATCATGGTACGTAGAAACGAGGTGCAAAATGTACGCGTGGATAAACCGGGTGGTGTACTTCGTGTGCAGGGGCTCACTTTCTCTGAGCGCGCACGATTCCAGATCCTGGGTAATTTGACCATCAACGGAGGGGAGTTCCGTATGCTTTCTACTACGCCCCTGTTGGTCAATGGTAATGTAACCTTGAACGGAGGTAGCTTTACCTTTAACGACAGCCCAGTGACAGTACGGGGTAATTGGATAAACAATGGGGCGAATATAGACCCGGGAGCAGGGCGCATCAACTTTCACCCCAATAGCACGGCTAAGCGCATCATTAAAACCAATGGACAGCCCTTCCCCGCTGTTTACATTGGCTTCTTTGTAGATTACACGCAGGTGGGTAATTGCTATATGAAAGATGCCGACCCTGATGACTATCCTGTGGGTCATCCCATTCGTTACCCGAAAGTTACCTCTATGGTAGAGTATGAGGTGCAAGATGAGTTGATTGCATTGGGGCATACCACCGTGATGGCAAACCGGAAGTTGAGCACCTTACCTAATGCCAATGTGAAGTTGAAGTTGGCGGGTGTACGTGTGGAAAACAATGGGGTGCTGGATTTGAACCCAGGGGCAGAATTGCTTATAGATCCCAACCCGGCTTATCCTTTCTATGTGGATAAAAGAAATAATATTTCTCCGATTCAAGCAGATAAACCCACTCGAACGCTTTTGATCGAAGAGGGCGGTTATTTGGAAGCTGTGGGCTCTGCTTCGCAATATGTGAAAATCAGCCGGCAAGGGATATCTGACTATTACCGCTTCTTGGTAGAAGGTACTATTCAAGCGCGTTACTTCCTGTTTGAATTTATGGATGAGCGCGGAGTGGATCTTTCTGGCACCTTAACCGGTGATGGAGCAGGGGTGGCAGGTAGCGGTATATTAGGAAGCACCAACAGTGCAGGTAGGGGCGCAAGCACAGACCCAGCAGCTGGTATTGGCAGCTTTAGCGATGGTATTTTTACCAACGGCAAGCCGCTTGCCGGGTCAGTGTATTTAAACTTGCCGATAGTTTACTCAACAAGCGATATCTATAGAACCAACTTTGCACTGCCCATTCCGGGAGGCTATAACGTACGGCGAAGCCCCAGTAGTTGTGCATCCAACCAAGTAGTTTTCCGCCTAGCATCCGGTGCTTTCCGTGGGGAAAGCTATGATGACGACCGAGATGTGGCAAGCTGCTTTGGGGGAGATGGTAATGTGCGCTGGATTGAAAATATCAAGCGCTGGGATGGGCGCACCAATGGAGGAGTGGCTACTAATGATAACTTGTGGACTAACCCTGCAAACTGGGAAGGGGATGTCTTGCCTACTTCCAGCGATGATGTAGTTATAGACTACACAGCATCCAATCTTGACCCGAATTATGCTTCTGGTGGGCGTTCTTTTGTAGTAGAAATTACTTCTGGTACAGTTCAGTGCGCCAGCTTAACCATCAATGCTACCAACGATCCCAATGGTCCTATCAACGATGTTTACTTGCGTTTGAATGGCGGAAACTTGCAGGTAACCGGCGACTTCTCTGTGCAATCAAACAGCCATGTAGAAGTGCTTAACCCTGCTAGTACGATTACCGTAGGAGGCAGCTGGAACATACGTGGTGCCTTCACCCATGGCAACGGTACAGTGGTGTTCGATGGCGGCACCGGATCGCGGGTAATCTATGGAGGTGCCAATCATGCCCCTGGTACCTATGGCGTATTTAATAACCCCTTCTATAATGTAGAATTCCGCTCCGGAATCAGTGAGCTCAACTCTACCTTGTTCGTAGAAAACGATCTGACCATTGCGGCTGGGGCTACTTTGGATGCAAGTATTGCCAATAACCGTATAGACATCAAAGGCAACTGGGTGAACCACGGTACCTTCGTGCCGCGTCAAGGAGAGGTGGTCTTTTCGGGCAACAAGCCCCAAGCATTAACAAAGACCGGCGGGGCAGGCTATGAAACCTTCTGGCGCTTGATTATGGCAAAAGAGGATGTAACCTCTGCGGGTAGCTTTACACCTTCTACTACCAATTTGACGCTCAATAATCGTGTGGTCGTTGGACCCATCACGGGTTCGGTACTGGGCGGGGAGCTCTACCTCATGAACGGAAAAATTATTTCCGATAAAAACAAGGAGTTAATTATATCGGAAAAGGCACAATGGCGCCGTGACCCCTCATCACCGGTTGCCAGTGCCTTTGTAGAGGGACCAGCCGGGCGTATATTCTCTAGCTTTTCCTCTGAGGTGCGGTTGGCTTTTCCTATAGGGAAGGGAAGCTATCCTGGGACTATTACTGATGGGGTAGCCTTGAATGTGAGGCTTAATAAACAGGTACCCACCACCTTCACAGTAGAGCAGTTCAATGCCAACCCCGAAGACTGGACACCTTCCAACACACGGACATTGTATCCGGCAAGCAGCCGCATCAACATGATTTCGCAAGACCGCTATTGGGTGGTGAAGAATATAGAGTTTCCTAACGATCCAAACAATGCTGCAGATTTCGTATCGCTTTCTGTGGAGCTGCCCTTCCGTGGCGAGGATGAAACTTCCAACTTTCCTATCAACGTGAATGGCAACACCTACTACGTGAGTGCTGCCAACAACCTAAGTTTACTGGAAGATATCCACATATTGCAAGACTTTGACGATTATGACAAAAACTTGGCAGGATTGCGGAATACCGCTCCCCCAGACATCGAGCGTCGAGTACGTCGTGGGCAGGCAGACGATGAAGGACAATACTGGAGAGACTTGGGTGGTTTGCCTTTCTTGTCAAACTCCAATACACAGATAATAGCCGGCGGTATCGCTACGCTGGGCAATGGGCAAATGACCTTCGGTTGGCATTTTATTCCTTTGCCGGTAGAAATTCTCAACTTAGGAGCCAAAGCAGTAGAGGGCAGAGTGCATCTCAGCTGGGTAACCGTGTATGAAAAAGACAACGCCGGCTTCACGATTGAGCGTAGCCTGAATACCAGGGAGATAGAAGAAATAGGTTGGTTAGAGGCAAAAGGTTCGGAAGGGAGCAGTGTAACCGCCTATGAGTACTGGGATAACCATCCGCCTCAAGGCGTGGTGTATTATCGCCTGCGTCAGAAAGATAAAAATGGAAGCACCAGCTATTCGAAGTGGGTGGCTGTAGAAGTAAAACAAGGCAATCGTTACGAGCCGGGCAAAGTGAGTCTGTATCCTAACCCGGCACAAGACGGACAGTCGTTCTATGTAGAATTGCCTTATGGCATGGAGCTTTACGAATGGCAGGTGGTGGACATGAAAGGCAATATCATCGCAGGCGAACGTGCCCAATCCGGCATGAAGAATACTTTGAAGGTAGATTTGAAACGCCGCTTGCCAGAAGGTGTATATTTAGTGCGTTTGCGCACCCAAAGCGGCTGGCAATTTGTTCGGTGGGTAGTTCTGTAAAGCATCGCGCCTGATTCTGAAAAAGAGGGGTATCTTCTCTAACAGATGCCCCTCTTTTTTCGTATGAACAATGAGTCTGTTTTATTGTTTTTGATTACATTTTCGGACTCTTACTGTATTTACGAGTGATACAAAGTGCTAATGTCATGAAAAGAATATTGTTAGTTTGGCTGACAGTACTACTTTCTGCTACTGTTTATGCTCAAACCACTCGCTATGTAGATGCCAACGGAGGAGCTGATGCTGGTGATTGTGCTTCAGCTGGCAGCCCTTGTAAGACCATCACCTACGCGGTACAAAGGGCGCAAGCCGGCGATATTGTACAAGTGGCAGCAGGCACCTACAATACTGCACTTGGAGAAAGCGCTACTCTTACGCTAAACAAGCGCCTTACCTTAAAAGGTGCGCAGGCAGATGTGTCGCCCAATATGCCTACTTCGGACAGAACGCTGATCTGTTCTGAAACGACTACTCTACCTGAATCGATTTTGGATGGCGTTGGTTTAGTTGTAACGGCTGCCGGAGTAGTTATCAATGGCTTTGAAATATTGAATGCCAATATACAAATATCCGCTTCTGATGTTACGGTGCAATACTGCATGATTACTCCAGCGAGCACTCAAAGGGCAATAGAACGTACAGGCTCTGGGCAGCTTACCCATTGGCTAATAGAGGAAAATCGTATCGGACATAAAAATGGGCTGACAATGGATGCGGAGGGCTTTTTTGTGCAGCAGATTGATGACCTTCGCATGCGTAGAAACTATGTATGGAAAGCCGACGGCGCTTTTCGACTGATAAACGTAACTAATGCATTGCTTGAAGAAAATGTGGTGAACAATGGAGCTCAATGGCGCAGTAATTCCCCTCCCGGCTGTTCTTCCTTTAGCTATAGAGGGCAGCCCAAGCCTTCGGTCGACTCTGATGCTTCCTTTTTTGCTTTGAGCATAGAAGGGGCATGCAGCAACCTACGTATTGAACGCAATGAGTTCGACGGAGTAGTCACTGACTCGCAAGCAGAAGAAGGGCTGGTACGTATCCATGCTTCTGAGTTGGCAGGAAGCTGTGTCTTTATGAATAATTTTTTTGTGAGCTCTGGCGGCTTGCCCGTTATTCGAATCCCCAATGCCTATAGCAGTTATACACACAATTTCATTGTTTTCAGAGAAAATTTTATTAACGGCACTACCCCTTTGGTGGACGTAGGTACAGGAACCCCCAGCGGCAGTATTGATGCCAATGCTAATAACTGGGCGCTGAAGAAAATGGGAGACCCCAGTACGAAGAGTGCTAATGTTAGCGGAAGCCCCAATGCCCGCAATGCATTTAAAACGGTTACCTACTTTTTTCTGTCTGATGGGAGGGTAAGTAACGACCAAGACTCGCTGGCATATGGCTTCCAAAGTAAGCGTCAAATTGGCTACTCCTCCTCCTCCAATACCTTGCAAGAAGCCATCGATGCCACACCTGCGGACCCAGCAGAGCGTTGGACCTTGGTTTTGTCTTACTCAGAATACCCAGGTGGAATTTTTGATAAAGCTGAGCCATCAGTAATAAACCGCCCTATGATTTTGTATGGTTTTGTGTCGGGGTATGGCACGGTTACACTTACAAGTTCTACGCTCAGTGCTCCCCTTCTGGAGGTAAGCAGCGATTCGGTTACTATAAGACGTCTTTTCTTACGACTTACCAACGTTGCTACTAAAGGCATTAGCATAAAGGGCAGCAATCAAGTGCTGCTTGACAGCATACAGTTTCAAGTTAACAACGGAGTTGCTGATTTTACCCATCTTATCATAGATTCGGACGACGCTTCGGCTTCGCTAGAGCAGAACAGTGTGATGGTAACCAACTGCAACTTCAATGCCACCGCCACGCCCAATGTAGGGCAGGGAGTGGCTATTTACAATGCCAACAAGGGAGTGAGTGGGCAACCTCTGCCAGTTTATCAAAGCATACGCATTGAAAATAACACCTTTTCCGGCAATTTGAAATACTATGTTTTTATGGACGGCGCAGCTGGCAAAGAGGTAGATACGGATATAGACATAAGAACCAATTCCTTTAACGGCAAATTGCCCTCTGCAATGTTGGATGCGGAAAAATACACACTAACCGAAAAAATTATCGACGGTATAGACGTGTACAATACCGGTTATTGCTATTTTGAAAATAATACTGCCTATGTTACAACCAACAGCTTTTACACTCCTTATACCAACACACCGGACCTAAGCCGCGCAATTGCACGCTTGCAAGATGGTGGTGTAGTGAAGTTCTTACCGGGTAATTATCCTCATGTTATTGTGGTAGATAAAGGCGTTACGTTACAACCCGATGGAAATGGAGACTTTACTGCTGCAGGCATTGACATCAATGCTCCCGGAAAGGAACTGATTTTAAAAGGAAAACTGACTATCAATCAGTCGCTTACGCTTACCGCCGGCTATGTGCGTAGTAATTATGACTTCGTCATGTTGCGAGCTACGGTAGTAAACGGAGGAGATAATGGCTCTTATGTGCGTGCCAAAAAAGTATGGTGGGATTTAAGTAACGGTTCGGGACTTACCACCGTGAACTTCCCCATAGGCGAAGCTGGACAGAACGAGTACAGAGGGCTTATCCTTAGAAATATAGATGGCGATGCATTGTTGTATGCTGAAACCCAAACCATACCACTTCCAAGTAATGCAGTGTTTGGAAGCAGCGTGAGTGGAACAATAGGCACGCGTTCCTGGAAGCTTGTGACGGATTTGGGGAGTATCACTACCAATGGGGAAGTGGAAATATTTTTTGGTAATGGAGATGGGGTCAATGCTTCGAACCACTTGTATTTGGCAGCGGCACAAGCCCCAGGTTTTTTAGGTACTTACGAAGCTCTTTTGCCTGCTACTACCAATACTTATCCGATAGGTTCAGTGAAGGGGGCGCATCGAACCATAGGCAGCGGCGACGCCTATTTTATACTGGTTTACAGCTGCCCTGCCGAAGGACCACCCCCCACGGTGACTACTTCTTCGCAGTTCTACGATGCCGACAACCAAGTGGTTTATGTATGTAGTGGAAGCTCGGTAGTTTTAGAAGCAAGCATCAACGACCCTACCTTTACCTATACATGGCAGCAAAGTAATGATGCTATTGGATGGACAAATATTCCGGGTGCCGAAGCCTCTACCTACACTGCTTCACAGCCGGGTTACTATCGCTATGTGGCACAAAGCCTATGTTTTACTGTTGCCTCTCCGCCAATACAACTTGTAGTCCCTTCTGAGCCGTCTGTTGTCGTACTCGATGCCGCCGGGCAAGCTGTAACTGCCCCCATCGAATTGTTTTTGGGTAATACAGTGAACCTTCAGCTACAGATTAGGGGAGGAAATGGCTTAGAGAAGGTCCTCTGGGAGCCTTCCGAAGGCATAGACAACCCCACCGGAAAAAATGTGGTGTTGACAGCAGTGCGCCCCGGCAGCACAACTTATACCGTTACTGTGCGTTACGGCGAAGGTTGTGCAGTGAGTACTACTTTTGAAGTCGTTGCTATAGAGGATTACTTCTTGCCCAATGCTTTTTCGCCTAATGGCGACGGCGTGAATGACACCTTCAAGTTTTTTGGTTTTGGAGTGTCAACCCTTAATTTCCGTGTATTCAATCGCTTTGGGCAGCTGGTATATGAAACCAACCGAGTAGAAGACCTGATGAATATCGGTTGGGATGGCAAAAGCCTCGATGGGCAAGAGCTGCCGGGTGGAATTTATATTTGGGAGCTGAACGCAAAGAAAATCAACGGAGACCCCATCACACTGAATGGGAAAACCACCGGTACCCTTATGATTCTGCGTTGAATTTTATTGAGCCAGGGTATAATCGGGAGCATGGCTTGGGTCATGCTCCTTTTGATTTTTAAAGAGAATGCTTCTAATTTTACATGAAACATCATCGAAAAAAAGCCAATATGAACGTAGAAAAAGAGGTGATGCCCGTATCGGGGCTATATGAGAACTGGTTCTTGGATTACGCATCTTATGTGATTTTGGAGCGTGCCGTGCCGGCGCTCGAGGATGGCTTGAAGCCTGTGCAGCGGCGTATTTTGCATGCCATGAAGCAAATGGACGATGGACGTTACCACAAGGTAGCCAATATCGTGGGGCAAGCTATGCAGTACCACCCACACGGCGACGCTTCTATTTACGAAGCTTTGGTGAACTTGGGACAAAAAGGGCTACTGATAGACACCCAAGGCAACTGGGGCGATATACGCACCGGCGACAGCGCAGCGGCTGCCCGCTACATAGAAGCACGCCTAACCCCTTTTGCCAAAGAAGTGCTTTTCAATGCCGAGCTGACCGAGTGGCAGCTCTCCTACGACGGGCGTAAAAAAGAACCGGTAGTGCTGCCCGTCAAATTTCCGCTTATTCTCTTTTTGGGTGTAGAAGGCATTGCCGTGGGGCTTTCTACCAACATACTGCCGCACAACTTTTGCGAGCTGATAGAAGCTTCCATAGAGGTGCTCAAAGGCAAAAAACCGATGATTTACCCCGACTTCCCCACCGGCGGCTTGATGGACGTTTCTCAGTACAAAGGCGATGGGAAAGGCGACCGTATCCGCTTGCGCGCCGAAATAGAAATTGTGGACAAAAAAACACTGGCTATCCGCAGCGTGCCCTACGGCGTTACGACCGAGCGCTTGATAGATTCTATTTTGAAAGCCAACGACAAGGGAAAAATCAAAATAAAGCAAATTATAGACAATACCGCCGAAGAGGTGGAAATCCTTGTGAAGCTTCATGGAGACGTGTCGCCAGAGGTAACCATAGATGCTCTTTATGCCTTCACCGATTGTGAAAAGACGCTCTATCCCAATTACTGGGTATTGCACGAGGGCAAGCCGGTGAACCTGAGTGTTTCCGATATCTTGCAAATCTCTACGGCACGTACCAAAGAGCTGTTGCGCCGCGAGTTGGAGCTGGCAAAGCAACACCTGCAAGAGAAGATTCTTTTTGCTTCGCTCGAGCGCATTTTTATCGAAAACCGCATTTACCGTAAAATAGAAAACGCCGAAACCTGGGAGGAGGTGATTGATATCATTCGCAAGGGCTTGAAGCCCTATGCCAAGGAGTTCTATCGTGAAATCACCGATGAAGACATTGTGCAGTTGACTGAAATCAAAATCAAGCGTATTTCAAAATACGACCTTGACAAAGCCAATGAGCAGCTGCGTGCCTACGGCAAAGAACTTGAAGAAGTAGAAAACAATCTCGCTAACTTGACCCGTTATGCCATCAACTACTTCAAAAATCTGCTGAAGACCTATGGCAAAGGGCAGGAAAGAAAAACGCAAATTACCGTTTTCGGCGAGATAAAAGCCACCGAAGTGGTCGCCAACAACCAAAAGCTGTATGTAAACCGCAAAGAAGGCTTTGTTGGCTATGGCTTGAAAAAAGACGAATACGTTTGCGATTGCTCCGATATCGATGACATCATTGTCTTTTTGCAGGATGGCACCTGTGTAGTTAAAAAAATTGAAGAGAAGGACTTTGTAGGTCAAAACATCCTGCATGTGGCGGTCTTTCGCAAAGGCGACAAGCGGATGGTCTATAACATGGTATATCGCGACGGAAAGACAGGCGCCGCCTATGTGAAACGCTTTCAGGTGCTTTCGGTAATTCGCGACCGCAAGTATAACCTCACACAAGGCACACCCGGCTCGGAGGTGTTGTATTTGAGCGCCAACCCCAACGGAGAAGCCGAAAAAATAAGAGTGCAGCTTACACAAAGCTGCCGTGCTAAAAATAAAATCTTTGAATTCGATTTTGCTGAACTTGCCATCAAAGGCAGAGACAGCAAGGGCAATCTATTGACCAAGTATCCTGTGAAAAAAATCACCAAGATATCGGAAGGCGTTTCTACACTTGATGACCCCAAGTATTGGTATGACCCTTTGACCGGCGAAGTAAATATGGACGGGCGGGGGCAATATCTGGGACAATTGCCGCAAGATGCCCGTCTCATTGCTGTGTATCAAGAGGGCACCTATGAAGTGCGTGGCATAGAAGAAGACAAGCGCCGTTATGACGAGCGCAGTTTGCGGGCTATCGCGCCACTTGACGATGACACCATAGTGACAGTCATTTATTATCATGCCAAGCGCAAAGAGTATCTTATCAAGCGCTTTGCCATAGAAACTTCTACGCTTGACCGCCGTATTTCTTTCTTACCTGACGGTGAAGGACATGAGCTGGTTTTTGTCAGCTTGTCGCCTTCGGTGTCGGCAGATGTTACTTACAAAGGGAAAGATAAGCAATCCAAAACCTTCCTTTTCGAGCTGGACGAAATAGCAGAAGTGAAAAGCTATCGTGCGGTAGGGGACCCATTCCCTGTGCAGGATATTCTTGAGGTGAAGGAAGTAAAGCAAGAAGCAAGCGACGAAGAGGAATAAAGCAATGTTTTGATTATCAAACCAATGGGAGCGGGGAGAGCCATCCTCGCTCAAATTTTTTTGAAAAATATTTGCACGAGCCAGAAAGCAGCCCTATATTTGCATCAGCATTTGAGCAAAAGGGTTCTTAGCTCAGTTGGTTCAGAGCACCTGCCTTACAAGCAGGGGGTCGCAGGTTCGAATCCTGCAGAACCCACCACGCAAGCGACACACTTAAAAAGTGTCGCTTTTTTGTTTTGTAACCCCTTACATGCCTTTTGCTACTTCGGCTTTCCTCTGGCATTTCTCGCGCAGGCAAGAAGTTTCTTTAGTTGAATGTCCTGCTTTGAGAAGCTCAAAATAAGGTGTTTTGTTTCCTTTGAAATGGCAAGTTGTGCGCATTTTTACTTTCGCAAAGCAAGAGGGAAGTGCTCAGTCTTTCAAGATACTTTGTTTATTCATCATCTTGTTGAGGCGTGTTGTGAAGAAACTGATAGATTTGCTGTGCTTTGCTTTTGCCCACTACCTGTACAAGAGCCTCTTCGGTAGCTTCGCGGATGGCTTGCACACTGCGAAAATGCTGAAGCAGCTTTTGTGCTGTTTTCTGACCGACGCCCGGTATTTGCGTAAGTACGGATTCGAAACTTTCTTTACTGCGCTTATCACGGTGAAAAGTAATGGCGAAGCGGTGCGCTTCGTCGCGCAGGCGTTGGATGAGGCGTAGTGCCGGCGATTTTTTACTCAAATGCAGCGGGTATTTATCGCCCGGGCGGTAAATCTCTTCCAAGCGTTTGGCTATGCCTATGATGGGGATTTGTGTTTCCAGCCCCAGCTCTTTTAGAGCATCCAGTGCAGCATTCAGCTGTCCTTTGCCACCGTCAATGACAATCAACTCGGGGAGGGCGCCCGCTTCGTCTAATTGACGTTTATAGCGTCGGTACACCACCTCGCGCATAGAGGCGAAGTCGTCGGGACCTTGCACTGTTTTAATGTGAAACTTGCGGTATTCGCTTTTTGCCGGTTTGCCATTGATAAAACATACCATAGAAGCGACGGGGTGTTGACCTTGTATGTTGGAATTGTCGAAACACTCGATGCGCCGCGGCAATACCGGTAGCTGTAAGGCATCTTGCAGTTCTATCAATGCTTGATTTTCTTGTTCCTGCTTTTTGGCTTTCTTTTTTAGTTCCTCTTTTCGCAACAAGTAGATATTGTGCAAGCCCATCTCTATGAGGCGGCGCTTGTCGCCGATTTGTGGCACTTGCGTATGCAGTTGCTCGCTGTGTATTTCTAAATTGCTCAGCACAGGTACTTGACCCGATAAGCGGTATTTGGTTTTCATTTGTTCATATACACGCTCCATGATTTCCGCTTCGGTATCTTCTAATGGGCACTGTATGGCAAAGGTCTCGGTATGGATAATAGCTCCTTGGCGGATATAGAAAAAGCAGGCATAGCCTTTGCCCGCTTGCGGCTTATTGAGCACAATCACTGCCAAGTCGCCGTATTTGGGATTGATGACGGTGCGTTTCTGTTGGAATACTTGCAGCTTTTCTATTTTTTCTTTCCAGAATTGGGCTTCTTCGAAGCGTAAGTCAGCGGCAGCTGCCCGCATTTTTTCTTCAAAAAAAGCTTTTACCTCTGCTATTTGCCCTTTGAGCACGTGTCGTACCTGTTCTATGTCGGCATTGTATTCTTCCATGCTTTGCTTTCCTTCGCAGGGCGCTTGGCAATTGCCTATGTGGTATTCGAGGCAGGCGGCAAACTTGCCTTGTGCAATGCCGGAAGGTGTAAGTGGCAGATGACACGAGCGTATGGTAAACAGTTGCTTGAGCAGGTCCAACACTTCATACATGGCAGTGGGTTGTGCATAGGGACCGAAATACTCACCCATGTATTGGTCTATGCGGCGGGTGGTCAACACACGCGGAAAGTCTTCTTTCGTAATGCAGATGTAAGGGTAGGTCTTGTCGTCTTTGAGCAGAATGTTGTACTTGGGTTGATGCGTCTTGATGAGGTTGTTTTCAAGCAGCAGGGCATCTTGTTCGGAGGGCACGACGGTGTATTCGATGCGCTCAATTTGTTGTACTAGCCGTTGTGTCTTACGGTTAAGTTGTGCTGGGGATTTAAAGTAGGAGCGCACCCTTTTCCGTAGCGATTTGGCTTTGCCTACATAGAGTAGTTTGCCGTCGGCATCATAAAAACGATAGACTCCTGCCTCATCGGGCAAGAGTCTGAGGGTTTCTTCCAAGTGAGCTTTGTTTGTGCTGCTCATAGCTTACAGCGCCTCGTCGTCTATGATTTCAATTTTAATTTTATCGCTGACTCCTTCCTGCAATTTGTTACAATCAAGCTCTACACTGATTTGTGCAGGGCGGGGGAAATAACCCGGTTTGTAGGGTATGCTTTTGTCTTCGTAAATGGCTTTGGTGAAGTTGCCCCATATGGGAAGTGCGAGCACAGCCCCTTGCCCATCAAGGATAGAGGGAAAGCGGATGTACATGTCGTCGCCGCCCACCCATACGCCGGCTACATAATCTTTGGTAACGCCTATGAACCAACCATCGGCATGGTTTTGTGTGGTACCGGTTTTGGCAGCAATTTCGTTGTTTTGTGTGATGCCATAGCGATGCAGTCCCACTGAAGTGCCGCCCGGTTCTAAAGATGCTTTGAGCATATGCAGCATCATATAGGCTTTTTCTTCACTCATCACCTCGCGGGCATCGGGTATGAACTCCTCTATTACTTTGCCGTTGCGGTCGGTAATGCGCGAGATGTATATGTTGTCGATGCGTTTGCCTTGATTCAAGAAGACCGAATAGGCTTGGCACAGCTCATAGAGTGTAACAGCACTGGAACCCAAAGCCAAGGAGCCTACGGGGTCCAGGGGACTGGTGATGCCCAGCTGCCGAGCAAATTTTACTACATTTTGCACGCCTATTTCCATGATGAGCTGTGCGGCGATGGTATTGATAGAGCGCCCCAGCGCTTGGCGCAAGGTGTAGCTTCTGCCGGTGAAACCGCCGTAGCTGTTTTGCGGCGACCAATCGCCAAAGGTAACTGCTTTGTCCACCATCTCGTAGCAAGGGGTGTAGCCCATATCTATAGCCGTGGCATAGACAACTGGCTTGAAAGTAGAACCCGGCTGGCGACGTCCTTGTTTGACATGGTCATAGCGGAAGTGTTTGAAATTGATGCCACCGACCCAAGCACGTATCTTGCCTGTTTGGGCTTCTATGCACACAAGCCCGGCATGCAAAAAGCGCTTGTAGTAGCGAATAGAGTCCATGGGGCTCATGATGGTGTCTTTTTCACCTTCCCATGAGAAGACAGTCATAGGAATGGGCTTGCGCATTTCGGCAAAGATGGCTTTTTCATCGTCGCCGTATTGTTGTTTGAGGGTACGGTAGCGTTCCGACTGCCGCGCCGCGGCTTCCAGATAACCCGGAACCTCGTACCAAGGGTCGAGCTTGCTCCATACTTGATTGAAGCGTTTTTGACGCTCTTTCATATGGGCAACCATCGCTTGCTCGGCATAAGCTTGTACCCGCGAGTCGATGGTGGTGTATATTTTGTACCCGGCAGTATAGAAATTGTTTTCGGGTAGCCCTCTTCCTTTTTCCCACTTCTTCATAAATTCACGCACTTCGGCGCGGAAGTAGGGGGCAATGCCCTCGTTGGGGTCTTCGGGGTGGTAGTCTATTTTTACGGGGGTGGCAATTGCTTGACTGTAGGTATCTTTATCCAAAAATCCATACTTGTACATCTGCCCCAATACTACGTTGCGGCGTTCGCGACAGGCTTCGGGGTGTGAAACAGGGCTGTAGCGTGAAGGTGCTTGCAACAAACCGACGAGGGTGGCTGCTTCGATGGCATTCAGCTCGCTTGCCGGCTTGTTGAAAAAGGTGTGGGCGGCTGCTTCTATACCGAAGGCGTTGTGTCCGAAGGCAACCTCGTTGAGGTACATAGTAATGATTTCACGCTTGGTATAGTTGCGCTCCAGGCGCACAGCTGTAATCCATTCTTTTGCTTTGATGATGAGCATACGCAAGCCGGGCACACGAGCAAGAGGTCCCAAGCTTTCTTTGGCACGGGTTTCAAACAGGTTTTTTGCCAGCTGTTGGGTGAGGGTACTGCCGCCCCCCGATTCACGTTTTCCCAACAAAATGGTTTTAAAGAAAACACGCCCTAAGCCTTTGAGGTCCACGCCGGCGTGTTTTTCAAAGCGCACATCTTCGGTGGCTATCAGTGCGTTGATGACGTAGGGCGATATTTCTTCATATTCTACGGGTATGCGGTTGACTAAGTAGAGCTTTCCCATGAGTTTGCCATCGGCACTGTAGATTTCGGAAGCCAATTCGCTGCGTGGGTTTTCGAGGGCTTGCAGTGAGGGCAGCTCGCCGAACAGCCCCAAAAAGTTGACACCTACTGCCCAAATGAAAAGGAAGCTACCAAATACAGCCAATACAAAGAGCATCCAGATGGTTTTGATGTGGCGTTTATACTTGCCGTTTTCCAATGCTATGCGCATAAATTTTGTGTTTTCTGATGTGTTTTTATGGTGTTGTGTTTGCCGGTAAAGAGCCTATTTGAGTAAGCATTTGCTCTACAAGCTTGGTAAAAGCGCTCTTCGGATGAGCAAGCAAAAAGCGTTCTGCCAGCGTCTGCCATTCGTTTTGATTTAGCGCGCGCTTGCATAAAATTACTAAAAAGTCCGTTTTCTCGCGCAAGTGGCTGTCGGGGTACTGTTGTTGTAGCTGCTCTAGCTTTTCCAAAGCGTTGGCATACTGCTTTTGCTCGTATTGGAGGAAAGCTTCGTGATAGAGCGCTTCTACTTCTGCTGTCTTCGCCTGCATTTTTTGATAGTAATCGGGGTGTTCTATGAGTTTCAGGTAAATGCTTGTCGGGTATTTCTGCTTCAATGCCTGCTTTTGTTCTTGTGCCAAAGCAGGGTTTTTGTCTTTATAAATCAGGTAGCGTAAATACAAGACTTCTTCGAGAAAGGGGTTTTGTGGATAGCGGTTGAGTAGGTCCTGATAGCTACGGTCGGCAGCATCGGTTTCTAACAGTTGAAACTGATAGATTTTTCCTAAGTTGAACAGAGCGTTTTGTGTGCGCTGGTGAGAGACCGCCAGTGCTTCTTTGGTACGAGGTAGTTTTTTTAGAAACTCTTCTTTGAGGGCATTGACTTGCAGCGCTACGGGGTCGGTCGTGCCATTGGTTGTGGATGATGCTTGCAGGCTTTCATCTGCTGGATAAGAAGCGGCTTTGGAAGCCACGCGCCAGTAGTCGGAAAGCGCTCGATTGCCCCACTTTTGCCGAAAAGCACTTTTGCCCTTGGCAACAGCTAAGGGGTCATCGAAGTACCATGTCCTGTTGCTTTGTTGGTTGAGTGCCTCCTGCAGGGTGCTGCCTTGTTGTAGGCTCTGCTGCTGTTGTGCTTTTTTACGTGCTTCTTCCTCTTCTATTTGCTTACGCACATGGCGGGTCAGCACTTGGGTAAGCTCTTGGTCGAAAGCTTCGGGGCTCATGCTTTTTTCTTTTTGTGCCCACGTGCGCAAGCTGTCTTCCAGCTCAATGGTTTCTATATATTCCACAAACTGATTGAGTACTTTGCTTCGGCGCTGTATGTTGTTGTACAGGGGCTCCTCTTTGGGTAAAAACTGCAGGGTGCTGTCGTAGTAAGCCTTTGCTGCTCTGTATTGTTTGAGATTTTCGTAATGCAGGCGCGCCAAGAAAAGATAGCCGTAGGCTTTGTAAAGAGGGTCTTGGCTTAGATTTGTAGCTCTACTGAAGTCTTCTTTAGCGCTTTCGGGGCGCTTGCGGTAGAGCCAATATTGGGCACGGGCATAGTATATGTTGCCACGATATTCAAGGTTTTTTTCATCTTTAAGCAGGCGCTCGAACTGCTTTTCTGCCTTGGCATAGGGTACCTTGCGGAAGTCGGTAAGTAACAGGACTTGCAGGCGTGCCATGAGGGAAAGCAGATAGTCGGGACGGTGTTTTTGTACCTCTTTGAATGCATGAAGGGCTTGGGTGGGGTCGTTGAGTTGTTGATAGAGCTGCCCTTGCAGATAATGCAAGCGGGCACGATAAGAATTGCTTTTGAGCAGGGGCAAGGCGAGCTCCAGGCTTTTAAGAGTGCGCAGGGTGTCTTTGTTCTTTTGATAATAAAAAGCTTGTGCCAAGTAGAAATCTTTGAGTGCCCCGGCTTCCACGCCTTGTTGGCGCAGGTAGTTCTTGACCGTTTCGGCATTTTGCATTTCGCCTATGGTGGCATAGGTGCGCAGCAGCTCTGTGAGGGCGAGGTCTTGTACCAAAGCATTTTTGCTTTGGGCATTCAGGTATTTGAATGTGCTGATGGCATTGTTGTAGTCGCGCAGATAGAAGCGAGCTTTGCCCACGACCAGATAAGCCCAGTCGGTCCATTCGCTGTTGGGATGGCGCTCAATGGCAAAAGCGGCTTTTTTGATGCAGTCTTTTAAGGTAGTCTCGTATCGTTTGAGCCGGTTGGTATCTATTTCCGGATATATCGGCAGCAGGCGTAAATAATGGTCTTGCCGCTCGCGAAAGATGGCATATTCTACACTGTCGAGGCTTTGTTTGGCAAGGAAATAGCCGTTGTAGTGCGCATTGAGATTATGGTAAAAACGCGCAACGGGTCCGGTGGCTTCGGGGCTGCACTGCCAAAACAATAGCCCGATGCTAAGACAAGCAAGCGGGTAAATAAGTGGTGATCCTTTCATTTCGACATCGCTTCAACAAATCACAAGCAAAAATGATACGATACGGTAAGCTTACTCATATTGCACGTAGCGGCGCCATTTGTCGAGAACCGCCTGCATATCTTCGGGAAGTGCTTGCTCAAAATACAATTTTTCTTTGGTGCGTGGGTGCACAAAGCCCAAACTGGCAGCATGCAGTGCTTGGCGTGGCAACAGGCTGAAACAGTTTTCTACAAACTGCTTGTATTTACTGAATGAGGTGCCGCGCAATATCTTGTCGCCACCATAGGCGGCGTCATTGAAAAGGGGATGCCCCAAGTGTTGCATGTGTACACGTATTTGGTGGGTGCGCCCTGTTTCGAGGCGGCACTCGATGAGCGACACATAACGCAGGTCTTCTATCACTTTGTAGTGTGTAACGGCATATTTGCCTTCCCCTTCTTCGAGCACGGTCATCACACGGCGGTCTTTGGGTGAGCGTCCAATGTAGTTGGCAACAGTGCCTTGTGGCGGGTTGGGCACGCCCCACACCAAAGCATAGTATTTCCTTTCTATGGTGTGGTCATAAAATTGCTTGGCAAGGAAAGTCATTGCCAGCTCGGTTTTGGCTACTACCAGCAAACCAGAGGTGTCCTTGTCGATACGATGCACCAAGCCGGGGCGCATGCTTCCGTTTTGAGAGGTGGGCAGGTTTTCAAAATGATACATGAGTGCATTGACCAGTGTACCACTCCAATTTTGATACGCCGGGTGCACGACCATACCTGCCGGCTTATTGATTACCAGCAGGTCATCGTCTTCATATACTATATCAAGCGGTAGGTTCTCCGGCAGTATTTCATCGGTACGCGGAGGCTCAGGCAGGCACACCGTAATCACATCCAAAGGGCGTACCTTGTAGTTCGGTTTTATGGTTTTGTCGTTTACTTTTACAAACTCGGCATGAATGGCATTTTGTATCTTTGTGCGGGTGGCATTTGCCAAGCGTTCCATCAGGTACTTATCGATGCGCAGGGGCTTTTGTCCTTTGTCCACTACGATTTTGTGGTGTTCATATAAATCCAACTCCTCTTCTTCTATGAATGACTTATCCTGCATGGTCAGCAATTTTTTTGAAAAAGCAAATTTACAAGAATTTGCACAAAGTGCACTGCAGCCACTGCTCGATGACCGCTTGAATAGTCGGGGTATCCGTGCAGAGATATTGCGCATCGACCGCCTCCATCCACAGATTTCGGGAAACAAGTGGCTGAAGCTGAAATACAATTTACTGGAGGCGGCACAGCAGGGTAAAAGGCGCCTACTTACTTTTGGCGGCGCTTATTCCAATCATCTGTATGCTACGGCAGCGGCAGGCAAGCTCTTAGGCTTCGAGACCATAGGCATCGTGCGGGGGGAGCGTGTGGAGCCGCTCAACTCCACACTTCAATTTGCACAAGAAGCAGGCATGCAGCTACACTTTGTGAGTCGTTCGGATTACCGGCAAAAGCATAGCCCTGCATTCATTGAGCACCTACACCGCCTCTTTGGCGACTTTTTTCTTGTACCCGAAGGGGGCAGCAATGTGTATGCAGTGCCGGGATGCATGGAGTTGCTGGGCGAATGGAGCGCTGCTTACGATTATATCTTGTTGCCATGCGGAACGGGGGGTACTCTGGCAGGCTTGGCGTTGGCTGCCGCAGCACATCAAAAGCTTATCGGGGTGTCGGTACTTAAAGGCGGCGATTTTCTTTTTGAAGAGGTGAAAAAGCTTCAGGTGGCATATGCCGGATACCATACGCAGAACTTTGAAATATGGACTGGCTATGCGCATCGAGGTTATGCCAAAACTACCGCAGCCCTGCTGGCATTCATGGAGGATTGGCGGCGGCTTTATCCGTCTGTGCCTATAGAGCATGTGTATTCTGCCAAGATGCTTTATGCTTTCTTTGTCGAAGTAGAGCAGGGCTATTTTGCGCCCGGCAGCCGTGTGCTCCTTGTGCATACCGGAGGCTTGCGCGAAAAAGATTGATGTTTTTTCTTTTTTGAAACAGCGACGGTTCGTCGCAAAATATGTATTTTGATAATCCACCACTTATGGAGAACTATGTCTTCTGTGCTCTCTTTCTTTAGCGGAAAACATGTGGTCATTACCGGGGCGGCGTCTGGCATTGGTTATGCCTTGGCAAAGGAACTATTGCCCGTTGCCGCTTCTTTACTGCTCATAGACCTGAACACCGGGACTATAAATGCCTTTGCCGGGCAGAGTGGCAAAATTTCCTTGTTGCAAGCCGACCTCTCGACACGAACGGGCTGCGAGCGCCTTTTGGCACACTTGCGTGAGGCTGCCCATCCGCCCGATGTGGTTTTTCTTAATGCTGGACTTGCCCGTTATGGTCGTTTCGAAGCGCCCGATTGGCAAAGTATAGAATCGCTTTTGATGTTAAATGCCGCCGGCGTGATGTATGTGAGCGGACAGCTGCGCCACCTTTATCCTCAAACACTGATTTGCATTACGGCTTCTTCCATGGCATTTTTGGGGGTTCCCGGTTATGCTGTCTATGCAGCAAGCAAGGCGGCTTTGCACCGTTGGGCGCAAACGCTATGGGCAGAAGGTGAGCGGCGGCTCACGTTGGTATATCCTATTGCCACGCGCACCGCTTTTTTCAATACGGCTCAAAGTCCCTTGCTTTTTCCCAACCAAAGCGCTGAACAGGTGGTTAAAGCCATGTTGCGAGGGGTAAGCCGAGGAAAGAGGCAGATTTTCCCCTCAAGGCTTTTTTATTGCATCACAATCCCTGTATTTTTGTATGAATGTTTTATGCGCCTTTACACCTTATATGCTCGGCGCCTTTTAGACCGAAGAACCCATCCAAATCCATGATAGGAATAGTTGTAGGAACCAATCGCAAAGAAGCTGTCTCAGAGCAAGTAGCCACCTATTATGCTACCCTGTTGAATGAAAGGGGGCACTCTGCCGATATCATACGTTTGACCGAACTACCACCTGACTTTATAGCCACGGCATTGTATGAAAATGAAGGTAAAAATGAGCATTTCAACCGTTTGCGCGACCGTTTGCTGGCTGCTACACGTTTGGTTTTCATTGTTCCCGAATACAATGGTTCCTTCCCCGGTGTGTTGAAGGCTTTTTTGGATGGCTTCCCTTATCCGAGTGGTCTGGAAGGCAAACGCATTGCTTTGGTGGGAGTATCGAGTGGTATACAAGGGGGCGCTTTGGCGCTCAGCCACCTGAACGATGTCTTTTCTTATTTGCATGCCGACGTGGTGGGGGTCAGAGTAAAGTTGATGCAGATAGACCAATATTTGCAAGAAGGAAAAATTACGCATCCGTTTTACAATCAACTGTTGAACATGCAAATCGATGCCTTGGTGCGCTAAATTTGTACTTGCTTGCGAAGTTGCGTAACTTCGCATCCCATAGTGGTAGAAACACAACCTTACAAGCAAAACCATTATGGGCACGCAAACAAAATATATTTTCGTAACCGGTGGCGTTACTTCTTCCTTAGGCAAGGGCATCATTGCTTCCTCTCTGGCGAAACTCTTACAGGCACGGGGCTTTTCGGTAACCATTCAGAAGTTTGACCCCTACATCAACGTAGACCCGGGCACGCTCAACCCCTATGAGCATGGCGAGTGTTACGTGACTGACGATGGCGCCGAGACAGACTTGGACTTAGGGCATTACGAGCGTTTTTTGAATATTGCCACTTCACAAGCCAACAACGTAACGACAGGGCGCATTTACTACTCAGTCATTACCAAAGAGCGCCAAGGGGCTTATTTAGGCAAAACCGTGCAGGTGGTGCCTCATATTACCGATGAAATTAAAGCCAACTTCCGTAAACTTGCCGACACCGGGAATTACGACATTGTCATTACTGAAATAGGCGGTTGCGTGGGCGACATAGAGTCGCTTCCTTTTTTGGAGGCACTGCGTCAGTTCCGTTGGGAGGTAGGCTTCAACAACTCGCTGGTCGTGCATTTGACGCTGGTCCCTTACTTGAAATCGGCGGGCGAGCTGAAAACCAAACCCACACAGCACTCGGTCAAAGAACTGCTGCAAACAGGCATTCAGCCCGATATACTCGTTTGCCGCACAGAATATCCCCTTCCGACCGAAATAAGAAAAAAAATAGCCCTGTTCTGCAATGTGAATGTCAATTCGGTGATTGAAGCCATCGACGCCGATACCATCTATGATGTGCCTTTGTTGATGCTGAAGGAAAAACTCGATGAACGGGTGCTTATCAAACTTAAGCTGCCTCACAAGCGCGAGCCCGACATGGAAGCATGGAAACAGTTTTTGGGCAAGCTGAAAAACCCCACTTCTTCGGTCAATATAGGCTTGGTAGGCAAGTATGTAGAGCTGCGCGACGCCTATAAATCCATTGTAGAAGCTTTCGTACATGCCGGCGCTTACAATGAATGCAAGGTCAATATTCGCTGGGTGCAGTCAGACCATCTGTCTGAAGAAAACATAGCAAGCAAGCTGTCCAGTTTAGACGGCATCTTGGTAGCACCGGGGTTTGGCGAGCGGGGCATCGAAGGCAAAGTGTTGGCAGTGCGCTATGCCCGCGAAAACAAAGTGCCTTTTTTCGGTATCTGTTTGGGGATGCAATGTGCCGTAGTAGAGTTTGCCCGTCATGTGGTAGGCTTGAAAGGTGCCCATACCACGGAAGTAAACCCCGAAACGCCTCATCCGGTGATTCATCTGATGGAAGAGCAAAAACATATTCAAGACAAGGGAGGAACCATGCGCTTGGGAGCATATCCCTGCGTTCTGGAGAAGGGCTCCAAAGCGTATCAGGCATATGGCAAAACAAAAATCAGTGAGCGCCACCGCCACCGCTATGAGTTCAATAACGAATACCGTGAGTTATTTGAAAAACACGGGATGCGAGCAACTGGCATCAACCCCGATAAGAATTTGGTAGAGATAGTAGAGATAGAAGACCACCCTTGGTTTGTGGCTGTGCAGTTTCATCCTGAGTTGAAAAGCACAGTGATGAACCCGCATCCGCTGTTTATGAAATTTGTGCAGGCAGCGCGCAGCTATGCACAATCCCGCACTGGCGAGGTGCTTGCATCGAAATGAGTATCCTCAAAGCAAACAAGCATAAGAAGGCATGCCAAGCAAGGCGACTGTCCTTTTGCTGCATGCCTTCCCTTGTGTGTGCTGCCTTTTGCTTTCTGACTATACGGATAGCAAGGTGCTCGCTTGCTTTACTCTCTGTCGCGTGAGCTGTGGATGGTATGCCACAAAGATGCCTGTTTGAGGATGTTTTTGCAGGAAATCGCGCACTTGGTCATAACGGGCATATCCTTCGAAGGCAAAGCCAAAGGCATCGCTTATTTGCGCGTGCAGCTCATGAAAAGGGAAATGCTGCAGCACTCGGCGGGCGCTACTGTTTCCGCTTACCCACAAGGGAAGCATCTCTTCTTCGTAGAAATAGCGCTTAATGTTCACCTTGCCGGTGGCTATATACCCTTTCAACACGCGCGCTACGTCTGCCATCACTGCGGCGCCGGTGGGCGTGCTGCCAGCGCCTTTGCCGCGCAATAACTGCCGATGGGCATAGCGTAAGCTTAGTTCTATGGCATTTTCTTCTTGCTCTACGCTTGCCAAGGGGTCCTGAACAGGCAAAAGGGCAGGAAGTACAAAGGCAGTAAGGCTGCCGTCGCTACGTTCATATGCTTGGGCAAGCAGCTTTATACGGTATTTTTTTCGTGTACAGTAGCCAGTAGTTAGTGGGTCGAGATGATGAATGCCTTGGCGTAAAAGCTGCTCGGGCGATGCCTCTATGCCAAAAGCATGATACAGTAAGATGCTGAGTTTATAGACGGCATCGAAGCCTTCGACATCCAGCGTGGGGTCTGATTCGGCAAAGCCCAAGGCTTGCGCCTCCTGTAGGGCAGCTTCGTAGGTAACTCCTTCGCTATGCATCTTGCTAAGGATAAAGTTGGTAGAGCCGTTGATGATGCCGCGCAACCATTCGATGCGGTCATAGCGGTAGTAGTGCTGCAGCAGCTGCAGGATAGGTATGCTTCCGGCTACGGCTGCCTCATAGAGGAAAGTGCGTTGCTGGCTGTGTGCCAAAGCTCGCAACTCGTTCCCGTAAAGCGCCACCATTTTTTTATTGGCACTGACCACATGCTTGCCTGATTGCAATGCCGTTTTGGCAATATGATAAGCCGCCTCGGCATCATCAATAGCCTCAACTACCAAGCGGATGGTGGGGTCGTTGAGTATGTCTTGAGCTTGAAAATAAAATTTGCCGGTAGCAATGGGTCGTTCTTTGTTGGGGTTCTTTACTACTATTTTCCGTATTTGAGCCTGTACTTCACTTTGTTGCTCCTGAAAGATACGGTAAAATCCTTGCCCCACGCAACCGAAACCAAACAATCCAATTTGAACAGGAAAATCACTCATAGCTGGTTGAATTTATGATGAAAGAAAGAGATAGATGGTAAATGAAAATGTAGTGGTAGCTTCACCTATGACACAGGAAACAAACAACTTTCAGTTTGAGCAAAGCAATCGAAATAAAAGCGCTCGACGGCATCGGTTTCAATCAAGAAGGCGTCGTGCCCATATACTGAATGCAAAATGCGCAGATGTGCATGGGGGATGTACTTTGCCAGCAGTTGCTGTTCGGCAAGCGGAAACAGGATGTCGGTACTGATGCCCAGCACGAGCACCTGCGCACGTATGCGCTCCAGCGCTGCTTCCACACCGCCCCGCCCACGCCCCACGTCATGACTGTCCATAGCTTTCGACAACCACCAATAACTGAACGCATGGAAGCGTTCACGCAACTTCTTGCCTTGGTGCCTTTGATAGGAGGCTGCTCGAAAGTTGCCTGTGGGAGAGTATTCCTCTGCCTCGCTTTGCGTGAGCGCATAGGTTTGATAGTGGCGATAGGAAAGCATGGCGCAAGCACGGGCAGCTTCCATGCCTTTCAGCCCGGCATCGGGAGTGCGCTGTCCCCAGCTGCTGTCGGACTCTATAGCCATGCGCTGCGCCTCATTGAAAGCAATGCCCCAAGCAGAATGGCGGGCATTGCAGGCAATCAAGTAAGCCGAATCGAAGAGATGAGGAACTTCAATGAGCCACTCGAGAGCCTGTTGCCCACCCATAGACCCCCCAATAAGGCAGCGAATGCGGCGGATGCCCAAGTGGCGGCGCAGTAGCTCGAATCCCCGCATGATGTCCCGGTTGGTAAGTACAGGAAAGTCATAATAGTAAGGTATGCCGGTTGAAGGATTGGGAGACAGCGGGTTGGTCGAGCCGTAGCATGAACCAAGCATATTGGCGCAAACGATAAATTGCCGCTCTGGGTCGAGCAGGCGCCCTTTGCCAAAGAGCCCTGCCCACCAACGGTCAACGTCTGCACTGCCTGTGAGGGCATGGCATACCCACACCACATTGTCGGCGCTTGCATTCAGCTGCCCGTAGGTGCGGTATGCCACCGTAAGCCCCTCGAGGGTATCGCCACCCTCGGTAATAAAAGGTGCCTGATATTGGAAGGTCTTTAACATTCTTTTAGACGGTCACTGCTGTGCTTATTTTCTCAAAAGCCTGCTCGAAGTCGGCGATGATGTCGTCGATATGCTCGATGCCCACAGACACGCGTATCAAATTGGGTTCCACGCCGGCGCTGCGTTGTTCGGCTTCGCTCAACTGCTGGTGGGTGGTCGATGCCGGGTGAATCACCAGTGTTTTGGCATCGCCCACGTTGGCTAAGTGGCTGGCAAGCTTCAGATGGTTGATGAAAGCAGCCGCTTTTTGTTTTCCTCCTTTGATGGCGAAGGTGAGCACTCCCCCGAAGCCATTGCGCAGATATTTTTTTGCTAATTGATGATAGGGGCTGCTTTCCAAGCCCGGGTAATTTACATACTCTACCTGCTCGTGTTGTTCGAGCCAACGTGCCAGTGTTAGGGCGTTGTCTACGTGTCGCTGCACCCGCAACGACAGGGTCTCCAAGCCTTGCAATAACAGGAAAGCATTGAAGGGGCTGAGGCTGGGACCGTAGTCGCGTAGCCCTTCGACACGTGCACGGATGATAAAGGCTATATTACCAAAGGGGCTGTTGGGTCCGAAGGCATCCCAAAAGACCAAGCCGTGGTAGCCTTCTGAGGGTTCGGTGAATTGCGGGAATTTGCCGTTGCCCCAGTTGAAACGCCCGCTGTCCACAATCACACCGCCGATGCTGTTGCCGTGTCCGCCAATCCACTTGGTAGCCGAGGCAGTAACCACCGCTGCGCCGTAGTCAATGGGGCGGAAAAGGTAACCTGCCGCGCCAAAGGTGTTGTCCACTACCAGAGGAATGCCGTGGCGGTCTGCCAGTTTGGCAATGGCTTCAAAGTCGGGGATGTTGAAGCCCGGATTGCCGATGGTTTCCAAGTAAATGGCTTTGGTCTTGTCATCTATCAGGCGTTCGAAGCTTTCTACTTTGTCGCCTTCGGCAAAGCGAGCTTCTATGCCCAAGCGCTTGAAGCTTACTTTGAACTGGTTGTAGGTACCGCCATACAAATAGGAGGTCGTTACAAAATTGTCGCCGGCTTGCAAGATGTTGGTAAGTGCAATGAACTGAGCTGCCTGCCCAGAAGCCGTGGCTAAGGCTGCCACACCACCTTCGAGTGCCGCAATGCGCTTCTCGAATACATCCGTGGTGGGGTTCATGATGCGGGTGTAGATGTTACCAAACTCTTGCAGTGCAAAGAGGCGGGCACCGTGTTCTGCATCGTTGAACACATAAGAGGTGGTTTGGTAGATGGGTACGGCGCGAGCACCAGTGGTTGGGTCGGGCTCTTGTCCGGCATGCAACTGAAGGGTTTCGAAACGGTAATTACTCATAGCTGGTTGATGGTTTATGGTGAAACAAATAACTTTATTTAGACTAAGTAAAGTGCCCGATAGAAATAGAAGGAAAGCCCTTTGGGCAAATGCGCAGCATTCGTCTACTGCGGCAAGCGCCCGTCAGGATAAGACGCTATGGGGAGTGGGATTACATGCAACAACAGCAACAACAACACATGGCTGCCATGCAGAAGCGGAGAGAGAGGGAGGGGAAGAATAGAATTTCTGCGAAAGATGGGGCAGGTTGTGCGTTTGAATTCTTGGTGTTGATGCGAATCATGACTTTTTTGGTTTATATTTCCTAAATGACCTTCATTTAGGCGGGATTTGGCACCTTGCCGTGCGGTAGGTTGCCAGCGCTTCATAGAGCCCGTTCTCTCAGCGCTTCTCTATAAACCTTTTACTTTTGCGGAAAAGTAAAAGTAAGAGGTTAGATGGTGCAATAATAAGGAAGCTTTACGAAGTGTGCAAATTTTTTTTAAAATTTCTGCTGACTGTATTGGTTATCAACATTTATGCTTGCTGAGGCAGGCGGAGCAATTAAAAAAACGCAAAGGCGGCGCAAGAGACGTACCAAGATATACCACATCAGCGTTCTTAAAGAAAAACATGATGAAGCGTTTTTTACTGTTTTTTGCCCTATGCTTGGGCACAGGGCGGTTCGCCCAAGCACAGAACGACTCCCTGCTGATTCGCAGCATTTATGAAAAAGCCCTTGAAAGCCACGTCGCCTACAACTATCTGGAGTATTTGAGCAACCGCATCGGAGGGCGCTTGAGTGGTTCGCCACAGGCGGCGGCAGCAGTCGAATACATGCGTGCTGTGATGGATACGCTTCCTTTCGACACCGTCTATTTGCAGCCGGTGATGGTGCCGCATTGGGTGCGTGGCGACAAAGAAGAAGCACGTGCCTTATCCTCGTACCGTGGCAGCATCAGTTTGCGGGTATGTGCTTTAGGCAATTCCGTAGGAACGGGTGAGGGGGGTATTTCGGCACCGGTAGTGGAAGTGCACAGCTTCGACGAGCTCAAAGCCTTAGGGCGGAAGAAAGTAGAGGGCAAAATAGTGTTTTTCAATGTGCCCATGAAACAGCATCACATTGAGACTTTTTCTGCTTATGGTGAGGCGGTGCGTTATCGTGTGTCGGGTGCTTCGGAAGCCGCCAAATTGGGGGCAGTGGCTGTGGTAGTGCGCTCGATGGGTACCGCCCTCGACGATGAGCCCCACACCGGTGCGCTGCGCTATGAACAAGGCGTGCCTGCCATTCCTGCTGTGGCTATCAGCACCAGAGGGGCAGAGCAGCTGAGTGCTTTATTGCGGCAAGACCCTTCT
Organism: Thermonema lapsum; assembly: GCF_011761635.1. Taxonomy (NCBI): domain Bacteria; kingdom Pseudomonadati; phylum Bacteroidota; class Cytophagia; order Cytophagales; family Thermonemataceae; genus Thermonema; species Thermonema lapsum. Next base: position 1,066,088 of record NZ_JAASRN010000001.1, on the reverse strand, counting down.
ACTCGTCTCTTTATCGAAACGCATTGCCGTATGTTGCCCGATGTGCTCTCTTACAATGTAATAGGGGAAGTGTGGGGCGAGCGGCGCGATACAGTCATTGCCGTAGGCGGGCACCTCGATGCATGGGACAATGGCGATGGTGCGCATGACGATGGTGCCGGTTGTGTGCAGTCGGTAGAAGCTGTGCGTATCTTGCGCCAACTGGGTGTGAAGCCGCGTTACACTTGGCGCGTGGTCTTATTCATGAATGAAGAGAACGGTCTGCGTGGGGGCATAGAATATGCGCGTATGGTGCGCGAGCGTGGCGAGCATCACTTGTTGGCATTAGAATCCGACGCTGGCGGTTTTTCGCCCCGTGGTTTTAGCTTTGACATGACACCGGAGCACTTTCGCCGCATACAGAACTATCTGAAAAATATGTTAGAACCCTACGGCTTGCATATTTTCCGTTTGGGCGGCAGTGGTGCCGACATCAGTCCTTTAAAAGGCAGTGCCACTATCTTAGCGGGCTTGCGCCCTGATTCGCAGCGCTACTTCGACTATCACCATACAGCCATCGATACTTTCGATAAAATCAACCGGCGTGAGCTGGCGCTTGGTGCAGCAGCCATGGCAAGCCTTATCTATCTTGCCAATCAAGGAATGCTGCACTAATAAAACGGAAACTGTACGCATGCCCTGTTGGCGTTAGCCGGCAGGGCTCAGCGGTTTTTGCCGCTCTTGAAAAAAGAAAAAAGAAGGTAATTCCCTTCCATCAAGATTCGTAAAAGACTGCACCGTCGATGCTCATGAAGTTTGTCCGAACGACATAGGCGCAACTCTCATACACAGTTTTGAAGAAGCATCTTTCCTTCTCTTAACTCTTAAAAGTCTGTTTTACTTTACTGAAACCTTTAAAGTAAGGCAGGGGGCAGAGAGCTTGGCAAGTGCTGATGCCTGCCCTGCGATATTCAGCAAAAAGAAAGGCGTCTTCCTGCCAGAAGACGCCTTTAGAATAGAGAAGATTTTTAGGAATTACTTAGAACATAGCAGCCAAGGTACTGAATTGTTCAAGTAGCAGATACACCACAGCACCTGCCAGATAGCCAATCAATGCCAAGAAAGTCATTTTTCTCAGATACCAGATAAAATCTATCTTTTCCATGCCCATCACGGCAACACCCGCTGCCGAGCCGATGATAAGTAAGCTACCCCCGGTTCCGGCAGTATAGGCAAGAAATTCCCAGAATAGCCCGTCAGTAGCATAAATGCCGCTTGCTGCTAAGTCATACATACCCATAGCACCGGCTACCAGCGGCACGTTGTCTATAATAGCAGACAGCACCCCGATAATCAAGTTAATGAATACTGGGTTCTTGATGGTGGCATCCAAGTATTCTGCCATGGTCCGCAGGGCGCCAATCTCCTGAAGGCTGCCAATGGCAAGTAAAATACCAAGGAAGAACAGTATGCTCGCAGTATCGATACGGGACAAGGCTTTAGCAGCTGAAAACTCTTTGCGTTCTTCTTCGTCTTTGTCGCTGTTGATAATTTCCGACACAATCCATACGATACTAAGACCCAGCATCATACCCATATAGGGTGGCAAGTGGGTGATGGTTTTAAATACAGGTACTGAAATGAGTGCTAAGATGCCTGTAATCAACATGACGCGGCTGCCGGTAAGATTTTCATATTTGCCGTTCTTATCTTTGGCATGCTCGGGGCGCACCACTTCGGCTTTGGGCATCATCAAAGAGGTGATTATCAAAGGTACCAGCAAGCAGACCAAGCTGGGTAGAAATAGAGAGGTAACGATGCCATGAGCTGAAATGAAACCTTTAATCCAGAGCATGGTAGTGGTTACGTCACCTATAGGCGACCAGGCACCACCTGCATTGGCAGCAATCACAATCATACCCCCAAAGAAGAGACGCCTTTCGCGGTCACTGATGAGCTTTTGTGTCAAAGACATCATCACTATAGAAGTGGTGAGGTTGTCCAATATAGGCGACAGGACAAAGGTAATCAAAGAGATAATCCACAGCAGCCTTGTGGCGTCTTTGGTGCGTACGCGGTCGGTAATCAGACGGAAGCCTTCGTGTACATCTATAAATTCTACAATGGTCATGGCTCCCATCAGGAAAAACAAAATTTGGGCAGCTTCTTCTAAGTGTTTGCCGAGCCCTTCTTCCACATGGTGAATTTCATGAGACGAGAGCGCAAAGATTGTCCAACACACAGTAGCCGTAAGGATAGCCGTGGCTGTTTTGTTGATGCGTATGGGATGTTCAAGCGCAATAGCAAGATACCCCACTACAAAAACAGATATGATAGCAATTTCCATAGACAAGTATTTAAATCGGGTTCTTGAATGAAAGGCAAGCCAAAATTACAGGCAATTTGTAAAAAAGCAAATTCACTTGTAAGATAGCCACTTTAAATAGTATTTTTTTACAATGCTTTAAAACAAGACGCAGCGGGTCACAGGGAACCTCGCTTGACAGTCCCATGTTTAATGCTTAGCTTTGCAAAAAAATGTGAGGTAGTATAAATTATCGATTGATAGTGAGCATTAGTTTAGTGGATATCCAAAGCAAACTGGCAGAAGCCGGCTTAAAGGCTACGCAGCAACGTTTGGTTATATACAAAGCGTTGTACGATAGCCGTAGCCACTTGAGTGCTGAGCAGCTTTATCGTATGATTCTTCCCGACCACCCAACGATTTCCTTAGGTACTGTGTATAAGACGCTGGACACCTTCGTAGAAAAAGGCTTAATTCGGCGTGTACCCTGCGAAGACGGCACACTGCGCTTCGATGCCCGCATAGACATGCACCATCATATTTTTTGTGAAGACACCGGCGAAATCATAGACTGGGACGACGCCGAGCTGAATGCTTTGCTGGAAGAGTACTTGAAAAAGAAGCGACTGTCTGGGCTGGAAGTCATTGGCGTACAATTGCAAATTACGGCGCGTCGTCGCGAAGCCAAGCTCGGCATAGAGTCTTAAGGCTTTGCTTAAAATAGTTTTTCACTTCACATAAACCATAAAAAAAACAAAAAAACAGACTATGAACTTAGTACTGCAAAAAGCCCCGAAATTTACTGCTCCTGCTGTTATTAACGGCGAAGAAATCGTAGAAAACTTTTCTCTGGAGCAGTATCTTGGCAAAAAATACGTGGTTTTTTTCTTCTATCCTAAGGACTTCACCTTTGTATGTCCTACTGAAATCTTGGCATTCCAAGAGAAACTTGCCGAGTTTGAAAAACGTGATGCCGTGGTGGTAGGCTGCTCTACTGACACCGAAGAGGTGCACTTGGCTTGGTTGAACACTCCCAAGAACCAAGGTGGCATTCAGGGGGTAACTTATCCGCTGGTAGCCGATGCTTCAAAGACCATCGCCATGAACTACGGCGTATTGGCTGGTCATTATGATTATGACGAAGAAGGAAACCAAATCTTCGTGGGTGCTCCTATCGCTTTGCGTGGTACTTTCATCATCGACAAAGAGGGTATCGTGCGCCATCAGGTAATCAACGACTTCCCCTTGGGACGCAATATCGATGAGGCGCTGCGTATCTTGGATGCCATCCGCTATGTGGAAAAACATGGCGAGGTGTGCCCCGCCAACTGGAAAGAGGGCGAGGAAGCTATGAAGCCCAATCGGGAAGGCGTAGCTGAGTACTTGTCGAAGCACTAATCCAGTTTTTCGATAAAAAAAAAAAAGAAAAACAGACAAAAAACCAGAAAGGGGCTTTATAGCCCCTTTTTTGATTTTGCAGAAAACCAATCTTTTTTTAACTTTGTTTTAACCCATAGCACCTTAGGGGTGCTCAACCACTGCCGGTTGGGCTGAGAAAACACCCTCACTACCTGATCCGGGTAATGCCGGCGAAGGGAAAAGGTGCAACAGCAAAGTAAGTTGAAAGGGGTATTCCCGCTTTTCTGTTGCTTCCCGGTTGAGCACATCTCCTATAAGGTGCTTAGGCTTTTACTCACACAAAAGCATAAGCGCATGCAACAAATACGCATACAAGTAAACCGGGAAGAGCGCAGCATCCCATCCCAAACCACACTCATTGCACTGCTCGATTTATTGGGCATAGAACAACACCGCGGTATAGCCTTGGCGGTGAATGAGCAAGTAGTGCCCAAAAGCAAGTGGGCTGAACATATCCTCCACGACAACGACCGTGTAACCCTTATCAGAGCCACACAAGGTGGTTGAACCTTTTTTTTTCATCATTCAACAATTAAAAACACTGTTATGAAGAAACAACAAAAAAGACCCAATCAGTTGATTATCACCCGCGAGCCCTTCCCTTGCTCCCGCAAGATATATGTGGAAGGCAAGCTGCATCCCATCAAGGTGGCGATGCGTGAAATCACCCTGCACGATACCGTGACCAAGTTCAATGGTGTGGAAAAGCGCGAAGAAAACCCACCCATTACCGTTTATGACACCAGTGGACCCTATACCGACCCCAACGTTGAAATAGACATTACCAAAGGGCTGCCGCGTGTGCGTGAAGAGTGGATACGTGCGCGTGGCGACGTGGAAGAGCTGGAAGCGCCCACTTCCGACTATGGCAAACAGCGCCTAAGCGACCCCAAGCTGGCACACTTGCGTTTTGAGCATATCCGTAAGCCCCTGCGTGCCAAACCCGGAAAAATTGTTACACAGATGCACTATGCCAAGCAAGGCATCATCACACCGGAAATGGAATATGTAGCCATTCGTGAAAACATGCGCATTGACGAAATGCGCTCGAAGAGCAACAAATTCAATGCGCTTTGGAAGCAACACAAAGGCAACAGCTTTGGCGCTTCCATCCCCGAGGTCATTACCCCCGAATTTGTGCGTGAGGAGGTAGCACGCGGGCGGGCTATCATTCCTGCCAACATCAACCACCCCGAATCGGAACCGATGATTATCGGGCGTAATTTCTTAGTGAAAATCAATGCCAACATAGGCAACTCGGCAGTGAGTTCATCAATAGAAGAAGAAGTGGAAAAAGCTGTGTGGGCATGTCGTTGGGGGGCAGATACCATCATGGACCTCTCTACGGGTGCCAACATACACGAAACCCGCGAATGGATTTTGCGCAACTCGCCTGTGCCTATAGGCACCGTGCCTATTTATCAGGCACTGGAAAAAGTAGGTGGAAAAGCCGAAGAGCTCACTTGGGAAATTTACCGAGACACCCTCATTGAGCAGTGTGAACAAGGCGTGGACTACTTCACCATTCATGCTGGCGTGCTGTTGCGTTACATACCGCTCACTGCCAAGCGCGTAACCGGCATTGTTTCGCGTGGGGGCTCTATCTTGGCAAAGTGGTGTTTGGCGCATCACAAAGAGAATTTCCTTTATACCCACTTCGAAGAAATCTGCGAAATACTCAAAGCCTACGATGTATCTATTTCTTTGGGCGACGGTTTGCGTCCCGGCTCTATTGCCGACGCCAACGATGAAGCGCAATTTGCCGAGCTGGAAACACTGGGCGAACTGACCAAGATTGCATGGAAACACGACGTGCAGGTGATGATTGAAGGACCCGGACACGTGCCCATGCACCTCATCAAAGAAAATATGGACAAACAGCTGGAGATTTGCCATGAAGCACCTTTTTATACCTTAGGTCCTTTGACTACCGACATAGCACCCGGCTATGACCACATCACCTCTGCCATTGGGGCTGCTATGATTGGCTGGTTTGGTACTGCCATGCTTTGCTACGTAACGCCCAAAGAGCACTTGGGGCTGCCCAATAAAAAAGATGTAAAAGATGGTGTGATTGCCTACAAAATAGCGGCTCATGCTGCCGACCTTGCCAAAGGGCACCCCGGCGCCCAGTATCGAGACAACGTCTTGAGCAAGGCACGCTTTGAGTTTCGTTGGGAAGACCAGTTCAACTTGTCGTTGGACCCCGACACCGCCCGCGAATTTCATGATGAAACTTTGCCTGCCGAAGGGGCAAAAATCGCACACTTCTGCTCTATGTGTGGTCCGCATTTCTGTTCTATGAAGATAACCCAAGATGTGCGCAAATATGCCGAAGAAAGAGGGCTTGACGAGCAAACAGCCATTGAAGAGGGGATGAAGGAAAAAGCCAATGAATTTAAATCGAAAGGAAAAGAGATTTATCTCTAAGCCCAGTGGCTTTGAAATAGCTGTCATTTGCTCGCCGGACGACCTGCCCGGTGAGCAAGCCACCCTATTGGCTCTTTTAGAAGCGGGAGTGGAGCGCCTGCATCTGCGCAAGAAGCATTGGGACTTGCGGCAGACCGCCGCTTTCTTAGACAGCTTGCCTGCAGCGTATCACCCCCGTATCATCCTACATGCCCATGCCACCTTGTTGAATCACTACGAGGTGGCGGGCTTTCACGGGCAGCAGCCCCCAAGGCTGCCGGTCGCTTGTAAGGGCTGTTCGGTACACAGCTACGAAGAGTATCAAGCGCTGTATGCGCTTTATGATTACTTGTGGTTGAGCCCTTTTTTCGACAGCCTTTCAAAAAAAGACTATGGCGCCAATGTCGGCTTGTGGCATCCACCGCCTGATTGCCCTCTCGACAAAGTGGTGGCTTTAGGGGGCATTACACCACAGCACTTGCCTCATCTTGCCCGTTTGGGCATCCGTAGGGCAGCAGTGTTGGGATACATATGGAACGCAAAAAATCCGCTAAAAGCATGGAAGACATTTCAAAACGTGCAAGTGTAGCACGACTGCATTTTATCACACAGGGAGAAACACCCCGTGAGCATTTGCAGCAGATAGAGGAAGTATTGACTGCTGGTGTGCGTTGGGTGCAACTGCGCATGAAAAAACAAAGTCTGCAAGTGGTAGAAGAGACCGCTCGCCGTGCTTTGGAGATGACACGGAGTGCTGCTGCCTGTCTTATCCTGAACGATTACGTGGAGGTCGCCGCTCGTATAGGCGCCGACGGCGTACATGTGGGAAAAGAGGATATGCCTTTAAACCAAGTGTTTCATTGCATGGGGCAGCGGGCTTTGGTAGGAGCTACTGCCAATACTTTTGAGGACATACAAGCCCATGCGCTTTATCCTGTCAGTTATGTGGGGCTGGGTCCTTATCGTTTCACGCAAACCAAAGAAAAGTTAAGCCCTACTTTGGGCTTGGAAGGATATAAGCGGCTTATGCAGCAGATGAAAGCAGCCGCTCTCAGTATCCCCGTCATTGCCATTGGGGGGATTCGCTTGGAAGACATTCCTGCTTTGTTACGTAGCGGGGTGTGGGGGATTGCCCTTTCCGGCTTCATAGCCCATGCTTCTGACCGGAAGGCACAAGCCCGCCGAGTGCTGGACACCATCGAGGCGGAGCTGTGCCGCTCCGCTGATTATTCATCATAAAAGCCGAGAAACCATGTTGAAAATAGCCGACAAAACATTTCGTTCACGTCTTTTTACGGGCACAGGCAAATTTAGCAATGCCACGCTCATGCAAGAAGCCCTCAAAGCCAGTGGTTCGGAGCTGGTAACCGTCGCGCTCAAGCGCATAGACATGCAAGCCAAAGACGACGACATTTTACCGTATCTCGACTGGGAGGGGCTTCACCTCTTGCCCAATACGTCGGGGGTACGTACCGCCGAGGAGGCTGTATTTGCTGCCGAACTGGCGCGTGAAGCCTTAGAAACCAACTGGGTGAAATTGGAAATACACCCAGACCCGCGTTATCTGATGCCCGACCCGGTGGAGACGCTCAAAGCCACTGCCGAGCTGGCGAAGCGTGGTTTCGTGGTGCTGCCCTACGTGCATGCTGACCCTGTGTTGTGTAAGCGGCTCGAAGAAGCAGGAGCCGCTGCCGTCATGCCTTTGGGCGCACCCATAGGCAGTAATCTTGGGCTGGAAACCAAGGTGTTTCTTGAAATCATCATTGAGCAGAGTCAGGTGCCGGTAGTTGTAGATGCCGGCATAGGCACCCCTTCTGATGCCGCCTGGGCAATGGAATTGGGCGCCGATGCCGTCTTGGTCAATACGGCAATAGCTGCTGCCGACGACCCCGTGCTCATGGCAAAGGCTTTTCGCTTGGCAGTGGAAGCCGGGCGCATGGCTTATGAAGCCAAGCCTGCCGCAGCTGGGCTGAAAGCATCGCCTACCAGCCCCCTCACTCAATTCTTAGATGAACTTTAACCCTCACCGCCATGACTTTCAAAGCAGTATTTGAACAATATACTTGGGAGGAGGTGCAAGAAAGCATCTACCGCAAAACAAGCTTCGATGTGGAACGCGCCCTGCGAAAGCAAAAGCGCGACATAGAAGATTTTAAAGCGCTTATTTCGCCCGCAGCAGCCCCTTACTTGGAACAAATGGCACAGCTGAGCCATCGTCTGACCGTACAGCGCTTTGGCAAAGTCATCAGTTTGTATGTGCCCTTTTATCTTTCGAATGAGTGCCAAAACATATGTACCTATTGTGGGTTTAGCTTTAGCAATAAAATTCCGCGCCGTACGCTGAACGATGCTGAAATTTACCGTGAAATAGAGGCTATCAAAGCCATGGGCTTCGAGCATGTGTTGTTGGTAACAGGTGAAGCCAACAACACGGTGGGCATGGCGTATTTCGAGCATGCCTTAGACCTGATAGTGCCGCATTTTGCCAATGTATCGATGGAGGTGCAGCCACTCGAAGAAGAAGACTACCGTCGGCTGGTAGAAAAGGGGGTTTATGCTGTTTTGGTGTATCAAGAAACTTATCGTCAGGCGACCTATAAGGAATACCATCCCAAAGGAAAAAAATCGAATTTCTTTTACCGCTTAGACACTCCAGACCGCTTGGGGCGTGCTGGCATTCATAAAATAGGCTTGGGGGCACTCATTGGGCTGGAAGACTGGCGCACCGACAGCTTCTTTGTGGCATTGCATTTAGACTACCTGAAACGAGTCTATTGGCAAACCAAATATTCTATTTCTTTTCCGCGCTTGCGCCCGCACGAAGGAGCCTTTGAGCCTAAGGTGCACATCACCGACCGCGAACTGGTGCAATTGATTTGTGCCTACCGCTTGTTCGATAGCGATGTAGAGCTGTCTCTTTCTACGCGTGAGTCGCCCAAGTTTCGCGACCATGTGCTTAAGTTGGGGATTACTTCGATGAGTGCCGGTTCGCGCACCAACCCCGGGGGGTATGCCGTGGACCCGCAAACGCTCGAGCAGTTTGAGATTGACGACACGCGTAGCCCGCAAGAAGTGGCTGCTATGATTCGGCGGCAGGGCTACGAAGCAGTATGGAAAGATTGGGATGCTTCTTTATTTTTAAATCAAGCCAAACATGCTTTCGACAGAGGAAAACTTGCGATATGACCGGCACCTGCGCCTGCAGGGCTTTGGTTTGGATGCCCAGCTGCGTCTTAAACAAGCCAAAGTGTTGGTAATAGGTGCCGGGGGGCTGGGGTGTCCCGTGCTGCAATATCTGGCAGCTGCCGGCGTGGGGACCATAGGCATCGTAGATGGCGACACGGTCTCTTTGTCTAACCTGCAGCGCCAGCCACTTTATACCCCCGCCGACATAGGCAAAAACAAAGCAGAGACCGCAGCGGAGCGCTTAAGGGCTTTCAATCCCTTGATAACCTATGAGGTTTATCCCTTTTTTTTGACGGCAGAAAATGCCGTCGAGCTGATTGCCCGTTTTGATGTGGTGGTTGACGGAAGCGACAGCTTCGCTACCCGCTATTTGGTCAACGATGCTTGTGTGATTGCCCGGCGACCGCTCGTTTACGGGGCAGTTTTCCGCTTCGAAGGGCAAGTGGCAGTGTTTAACTATCAGGGAAGTGCTACTTACCGTTGCTTATTTCCTGAACCCCCTTTGCCCCACCAGATGCCTGCTTGCAGCGAAGCCGGTGTACTGGGCGTGTTGCCGGGAGTCGTAGGCTTGTGGCAAGCCACCGAAGTCATCAAGTTGCTAACGGGCATCGCTAAGCCCTTGGTGAACACCTTGATGACCATAGACTTACTTCATAACCGAACGGAAACCTTTCACTTTTACCCCAACCCTGACAATCTGAACATAGACGCTATTCGTCCGATAGAATGGACTTGCTCTGCCGAAACGGTGCGTGTTTTAAAAGTGGAAGATTTTTTGAAGTGGCAGGCAGAGCACAAGCCTTTTGCTTTGTTGGATGTGCGCACAGAGGAAGAATATGCGCAAGAAAATATAGGAGGGGTTTTGTGTCCTTTGTCAGAGGTGGAGCAACGTTTTGCGCCGCCTGCACATACCCAAACGTTGGTGGTACTTTGTCAGGGGGGCGTCCGTGCACGACAGGCAGCAGCACGGCTCCAGCAGCGTTATCCGCAATATGAGTTTTGGGTGCTCGAAGGCGGGCTGAATGCCCTGCGGCACTACCGCAACTTAGCCCCTGAGTGCCATGGCATGAAATAATATACGTGAAAAAGCCAATCTTTTTACCTTTGTACATCTTTTATCTTGCAAAAGCACTTGAAAATACATGAGTCAACTGTACCAAGAAATCATTGAGAAAAAAGCGCCCATTGCTGTTATTGGCTTGGGGTATGTAGGTTTGCCCCTCGCCTTGGCTTTTGCCGAAAAGGTGCGTGTCATTGGTTTTGACATCAACAGCAAGCGCATAGCCATGATGCGCCAAGCTATAGACCCGAGCGGTGAGCTTCCCTCTACCGATTTTGAAGGAAAAGACATACTTTTTACAGACAAGATAGAGGACTTGCAGCAGGCGCGTTTTTATATAGTAGCAGTGCCCACGCCTGTTGACCGCCATACTCAGCCCGATTTACGCCCCTTGCTTTCAGCTACAGAAACAGTGGGAAAAGTATTGAAGAAAGGCGATTATGTAGTATATGAATCTACGGTCTATCCGGGCTGCACCGAAGAGGACTGTGTACCTATTTTGGAACGCCTCTCGGGATTGAAGGCATGCCGCGATTTTAAGGTGGGGTATTCACCGGAGCGTATCAATCCGGGCGACAAAGAGCACACTTTGCGTACGATAGTAAAGGTAGTAGCAGCTTGTTGCCCCGAGTCGCTCGATACCGTTGCTCGGGTGTATGGGCTGGTGGTGGATGCCGGCGTGCACCGCGCCCCTTCCATCAAGGTGGCAGAAGCAGCCAAGGTCATAGAAAACACACAACGCGACTTGAATATTGCTCTGATGAACGAGTTGTCGATGATATTCGACAAAATGAACATCAATACCTACGATGTGTTGGAAGCAGCCGCTACCAAGTGGAATTTTCTGCGTTTTGTGCCGGGTTTGGTAGGTGGGCATTGCATAGGCGTGGACCCTTATTATTTGACTTACAAGGCTAAAGCCATTGGGCACTACCCCGAAGTGATACTGAGCGGGCGAGGTATCAACGACCGTATGGCAGCGCACGTAGCCAAGCGAGTAGTGCAATTGCTCTTAGAAGAAGGGCACGATTTACGTACTGCCAAAGTACTGGTTGCTGGCATCACTTTCAAGGAAAACGTAAAGGACATACGCAATTCCAAAGTAGCGGACTTGGTGCATGAGTTGCAGTCTTTTCACTTAAATGTGAGCATCATTGACCCTCACGCCGAAAGTGAAGAAGTGGAAGAGGAGTATGGTCTAAAACTAAGTGCAGCACCAGAGGGACCTTATCAAGCCATCATATTGGCTGTGCCTCATAATGAATACAAAGCGTGGCAGGAAAAAGAACTCAAGGCACTATTGCAGCCCGCTGGTGTCTTGATAGACCTGAAAGGCATCTGGCGTAAGATAGCAGAAAAAGTTTCTTGTAGATATTGGAGCTTGTAGATGCCTTGAATGAAAGGCTAAAGCCAACCCCTACCGTAGGGGTGGCTTCCTGTTATTTGTCTTTTTTAAGCAACTGCTTAAAAAGCAATCTAATAGTTCGGATTTTGAAAAAAAATGCTAATTTATTTGGAGGGCACGGAAAGATAGATTACCTTTGCAAAGCAAAATGACACAGGGCCCGTTCGTCTAGCGGTCTAGGACGCCACCCTTTCACGGTGGAAACACGGGTTCGAGTCCCGTACGGGTCACCAAGGGCGACTTCAGAAGGTCGCCCTTTTTACTTTATTCTTCCGTCAGCCATTGTCTGGCAGTCTCTACATCTTGGAAAATACGCCTCTGCATGGTGCGCACTTCGCCTATTTCATCCAACCCTTCTTCTGCAGAAATTCCTGCAAAGAGGTCTGGCGATACAACTACCCCATACGCTTCACACAATGAGTGCGAGGAGAGATGTGTTGAGCAACCCATTCTTGCATTTTGGGTGATATGATATAATGCATCTGCCGGTTATCCAGCAGCAGGCGATGAGGTCGGTTCTGTTCTCCCCAAGAGGCATAAGCTTGCATACCTTCCATAAATGCTTCGTCTGAGAGAGAGGCATTCACACAGGCACAAAACAAACTCAAAGAGAAGTACGGCGCGCCGTATTTTTGGGGCGCTTTTGTGATGGTGGGCGAGTGAATAAGTGCCATGCTGCTGTTGCGGGCTTTGTATGCGCTTACCTTTGTAAACGCTCGGGCGCTACAAGCAAGCCCTGGCAGGTTTTCAAAACCTGTCAGGGCTTTGCTCTCTGGATAAGTTGCTGTGCAGCGAGTTAGTTGTTTTCTTTAGGTAATGATTCAGAAAATTTTCCAAAAGATGCAGTTTTTTTAACTTAGAAAGCGAGACCCTCATAGATTGAATTTACTAATGGCAAAATATTCATCATATGAAAAAGTTCATTTTCCTTGCCGTGTGGATACTTCCGACTGTGTTCCTCAAAGCCCAAGATTGGGAAACACTTACCCAACAAGGCGTCACACTATACCAAGAAGGCAAGTATGCCGAGGCAATAGCAATATTTGAGAAGGCTAAAACTCAAGCGGAAAAAGAGTTTGGCAAAGAACATCCTTCTTATGCTGTTTCTTGCCACATTTTAGGGGCTTTGTACCAAAACCAAGGCATGTATTCGCAGGCAGAGCCTTTGTTGGTGGAAGCGAAGAATATTTATGCAAAGGTCTTTGGCAAAGAACACCCTTATTATGCCATGTCTTGCAACAATTTGGCAGGTCTATATGAAGCCCAAGGCTTGTATTCCAAGGCAGAGCCTTTGCTGGTGGAAACCAAGAATCTTTTTGAAAAGATATTGGGCAAGGAAGACCCCGATTATGCCAATTCTTGCCACAATTTGGCAGCTTTGTATAATGAACAAGGTTTGTATTCCAAGGCAGAGCCATTGTATGTGGAAGCCAAGAATATTCGTGAAAAAGTATTGGGTAAAGAACACCCTGATTATGCCACTTCTTGCAACAATTTGGCAGAATTATACAGAACGCAAGGCTTGTACTCGAAGGCAGAGCCATTGTATGTGGAAGCCAAGAATATTTATGCAAAGGTCTTTGGCAAAGAACATCCTTCTTATGCCACTTCTTGCAACAATTTGGCAGCTTTGTATGAAGCCCAAGGATTGTATTCCAAGGCAGAGCCATTGTATGTGGAAGCGAAGAATATTCGTGCAAAGGTCTTGGGCAAAGAACATCCCGATTATGCCACTTCTTGCAACAATTTGGCAGGTTTGTATGCAAAACAAGGCATATATTCCAAGGCAGAGCCATTGTATGTGGAAGCGAAGAATATTTATGAAAAGGTCTTTGGCAAAGAACATCCCGATTATGCCACCTCTTGCAACAATTTGGCAGCTTTGTATGAAGCCCAAGGATTGTATTCCAAGGCAGAGCCATTGTATTTGGAAGCGAAGAATATTCGTGCAAAGGTCTTGGGCAAAGAACATCCCGATTATGCCACTTCTTGCAACAATTTGGCAGGTTTGTATGCAAAACAAGGCATATATTCCAAGGCAGAGCCATTGTATGTGGAAGCCAAGAATATTCGTGAAAAGGTCTTAGGCAAAGAACACCCTGATTATGCCCTGTCTTGCAACAATTTGGCAGTTTTGTATGAAGCCCAAGGATTGTATTCCAAGGCAGAGCCATTGTATGTGGAAGCGAAGAATATTCGTGAAAAGGTCTTAGGCAAAGAACACCCTGCTTATGCCCTGTCTTGCAACAATTTGGCAGGTTTGTATGCAAAACAAGGCATATATTCCAAGGCAGAGCCTTTGCTCGTGGAAGCCAAGAATATTTATGCAAAGGTCTTAGGCAAAGAACACCCTGATTATGCTACTTCTTGCAACAACTTAGGGTTTTTATACGCAAACCAAGGCATGTATTCCAAGGCGGAGCCATTGTATGTGGAAGCGAAGAATATTTATGCAAAGGTCTTGGGTACAGAACACCCTGATTATGCCCTGTCTTGCAACAATTTGGCAGCTTTGTACTACGACCAAGGTTTGTATTCCAAGGCAGAGCCATTGTATGTGGAAGCGAAGAATATTTATGCAAAGGTCTTTGGCAAAGAACACCCTGCTTATGCCCTGTCTTGCAACAATTTGGCAGCTTTGTATAAAGCCCAAGGTTTGTATTTCAAGGCAGAGCCATTGTATGTGGAAGCGAAGAATATTTATGAAAAGGTCTTTGGCAAAGAACACTCTGATTATGCCACTTCTTGCAACAATTTGGCAGAATTATACAGAACGCAAGGCTTGTACTCGAAGGCAGAGCCTTTGTATGTAGAAGCTAAGGATATTGTTGCAAAGGTCTTTGGCAAAGAACACCCTTATTATGCCACTTCTTGCAACAATTTGGCAGCTTTGTATAATGAACAAGGTTTGTATTCCAAGGCGGAGCCTTTGTATGTGGAAGCGAAGAATATTTATGAAAAGGTCTTTGGCAAAGAACACCCCGATTATGCCCGGTCTTGCAACAATTTGGCAGCTTTGTATAAAGCCCAAGGATTGTATTCCAAGGCAGAGCCATTATATGTGGAAGCTAAGGATATTGTTGCAAAGGTCTTTGGCAAAGAACACCCCGATTATGCCACTACTTGCAACAATTTGGCAGGTCTATATGAAAACCAAGGATTGTATTCCAAGGCAGAGCCATTGTATGTGGAAGCGAAGAATATTCGTGAAAAGGTCTTGGGCAAAGAACACCCTGATTATGCCATTTCTTGCAACAATTTGGCAGCTTTGTATAAAGCCCAAGGTTTGTATTCCAAGGCAGAGCCATTATATGTGGAAGCTAAGGATATTGTTGCAAAGGTCTTTGGCAAAGAACACCCTGATTATGCCACTTCTTGCAACAATTTGGCAGTTCTATATGAAGCCCAAGGTTTGTACTCGAAGGCAGAGCTATTGTATGTGGAAGCGAAGGATATTCGTGCAAAGGTCTTTGGCAAAGAACACCCTGATTATGCCATTTCTTGCAGCAATTTAGGGCTTTTATATGAAAAACAAGGATTGTATTCTAAGGCAGAGCCTTTGTTGGTGGAAGCGAAGAATATTCGTGAAAGGGTATTAGGCAAAGAACACCCTGATTATGCTACTTCTTGCAACAACTTAGGGTTTTTATACGCAAACCAAGGCATGTATTCTAAGGCAGAGCCTTTGTTCGTGGAAGCCAAGAATATTTATGCAAAGGTCTTTGGCAAAGAACACCCTGATTATGCCACTTTTTGCAACAATTTGGCAGCTTTGTATGAAAAACAAGGTTTGTATTCCAAGGCAGAGCCATTGTATGTGGAAGCTAAGGATATTGTTGAAAAGGTCTTTGGCAAAGAACACCCCGATTATGCCCGGTCTTGCAACAATTTGGCAGCTTTGTATAATGAACAAGGTTTGTATTCCAAGGCGGAGCCTTTGTATGTGGAAGCGAAGAATATTTATGAAAAGGTCTTTGGCAAAGAACACCCTTATTATGCCACTTTTTGCAACAATTTGGCAGCTTTGTATGAAGCCCAAGGTTTGTATTCCAAGGCGGAGCCTTTGTATGTGGAAGCGAAGAATATTTATGAAAAGGTCTTTGGCAAAGAACACCCCGATTATGCCCGGTCTTGCAACAATTTGGCAGCTTTGTATAATGAACAAGGTTTGTATTCCAAGGCGGAGCCTTTGTATGTGGAAGCGAAGAATATTTATGAAAAGGTCTTTGGCAAAGAACACCCTGATTATGCCCGGTCTTGCAACAATTTGGCAGCTTTGTATGAAAAACAAGGATTGTATTCCAAGGCAGAGCCATTGTATGTGGAAGCGAAGGATATTCGTGCAAAGGTCTTAGGCAAAGAACATCCTGATTACGCCAGTTCTTGCAATAATTTGGCTTCTTTGTATGAATCTCAAGGCTTGTACTCGAAGGCAGAGCCTTTGTTGGTAGAAGCGAAGGATATTCTTGCAAAGGTCTTAGGCAAAGAACACCCTGATTATGCCCTGTCTTGCAACAATTTGGCAGGTCTATATAAAGCCCAAGGATTGTATTCCAAGGCAGAGCCATTGTATGTGGAAGCGAAGAATATTTATGAAAAGGTCTTTGGCAAAGAACACCCTGATTATGCCATGTCTTGCAACAATTTGGCAGCTTTATATGGAGCCCAAGGATTGTATTCCAAGGCAGAGCCTTTATTGGTGGAAGCCAAGAATATTCGTGAAAAAGTATTGGGCAAAGAACACCCTGCTTATGCCCTGTCTTGCAACAATTTGGCAGCTTTATATGGAGCCCAAGGATTGTATTCTAAGGCAGAGCCTCTGTTGGTGGAAGCGAAGAATATCTTTGAAAAGGTTTTGGGCAAAGAACATCCTGATTATGCCCTGTCTTGCAACAATTTAGGGCTTTTATATGAAAACCAAGGTTTGTATTCCAAGGCAGAGCCTTTGTTGGTGGAAGCGAAGAATATCCGTGAAAAGGTTTTGGGCAAAGAACACCCTGCTTATGCCACTTCTTGTGGCAATTTGGCAGCTTTGTATGAAGACCAAGGCTTGTATTCCAAGGCGGAGCCGTTTTTCCTGGAGGTACTTAGCGGCTTATTAGCCCAAATAGAGAACAATTTTTCTCACCTTTCTGAGAAGGAGAAAGCCCTCTTTTACAAAAGTTTTGCCTATCATTTTGAGATTTTCAACTCTTTTTCACTTAAAAGATACCAAGAAAACCCTGCGATTCTATCGCACGCCTACAACAACCAACTCGCCACCAAGGCTTTGCTTTTCAACACAAGTGTCAAAATCAAAGAACGCATCCTGAGTAGCAAAGACCAAAACCTGATAGACCTATACGCCAACTGGAAAGCCAAACGAGAGTATCTGGCAAAGGTGTATCAGATGAGCCTCTCGGAGAAAGAGAAACAGGGCATCAACCAAGCGCAATTGGAGGCAGAAGTGAATGAATTGGAAAAACAGCTTTCGAGCAAGTCGGAGTTGTTTGCCACTGCCCAAGACAAACGCCGCTACACTTGGCAAGACGTACAAAAGCAACTCAAAAAAGGTGAAGTAGCCGTGGAGATGATAAGGACACGCTACTACGATAAAGATTGGACAGATTCTGTGGTGTATATTGCGCTTATCGTGAAGCCCGAGACGGAAAATTATCCTGAGATAGTGGTTTTGTCAGATGGCAACGCAATGGAGAAACGGGGCATTAACTATTACAGAAACTGTATCAAACTCAAGAGAACAGATAGACTTTCATACAACAAATTTTGGAAACCCATCAAAGACAAAATCGGTACGGCACAGAAAGTATATTTTTCTGCTGATGGGGTGTATCACCAACTGAATTTGCTCACGCTTCAGAACCCAGAGACAGGCAAGTATGTGCTTGAGGAGACGAATGTCCAGCTTGTGAGCAATACCAAAGATTTGGTATTGTTTAACAAACGCAAGCAACTTCAAAAGAACTTCAAGGAGTATGAGCTTCATTTGTTTGGCTTCCCGGATTATGGGAGCCCAACCAATTCCCCAAACACCGACAGAAGCGCTTTTGCCATTCCGTTAGACACGACACAACGCTTTCTTGATGGAAGCGGAGGCATTAGTGCGCTTCCTGGGACAAAAGTTGAAGTAGAAAGTATTGGAAGTTTAGCTCAATCTCAAAACCTCAAAACCTTCATTTACACAGGCAAGCAGGCAAGCGAAGGCAATCTCAAGAAAATCTTAAACCCTGATATTCTGCACATAGCCACCCACGGCTTTTTCCTTGCAGATGTACCCATCATCGACAAAGACGATAGGATGGGATTGCAGAAACATGAGGTTCTATTAGAGAACCCGCTGTTGCGTTGTGGTTTGTTGTTGGCAGGCGCCGAGGAGGGATTGAGAAATGGGGAGCAAGAGGGGAAAGAGAATGGGGTACTCACTGCCCAAGAGGCGATGAATTTGAATTTAGACCACACGGATTTGGTGGTGCTGTCGGCATGTGAGACGGGCTTGGGGGAGATAGTGAACGGAGAGGGTGTTTTTGGATTGCAGCGGGCATTTCAGACGGCGGGCGCCAAGACAGTGCTGATGAGCCTCTGGAAAGTAGATGACACAGCTACGCAGGAAATGATGAGTCTTTTTTATGAGAACCTGCTTGTGAAAAAACTTCCGAAGCGAGAGGCATTCACACAGGCACAAAACAAACTCAAAGAGAAGTACGGCGCGCCGTATTACTGGGGCGCTTTTGTGATGGTGGGAGAGTGAATAAGTGCCATGCTGTTGCGGGCTTTGTATGCGCTTCCCTTAGAGCAAAGACCTGGCAGGTTTTCAAAACCTGTCAGGTCTTGCTTGTATTATTTTACCACAGAGGACACGGAGGAGCACAGAGGAAGTTTTTCTATTCATCCTCCACTTTCCTTATTTCCTCCTCTGCTAACCCATACAGTTCATACACCAACCCATCTACTTCCCGCGTTTTTTTGTCAGCAAGAATTTTATCAACCAGCGCCTCAATTGGCTGAACGAAATTTAGACCACACGGATTTGGTGGTGCTGTCGGCATGTGAGACGGGCTTGGGCGAGATAGTGAACGGAGAGGGCGTTTTTGGATTACAGCGGGCATTTCAGACGGCGGGCGCCAAAACAGTACTGATGAGCCTCTGGAAAGTAGATGACACAGCTACGCAAGAAATGATGAGTCTTTTTTATGAGAACCTGCTTGTGAAAAAACTTCCGAAGCGGGAAGCATTCACACAGGCACAAAACAAACTCAAAGAGAAGTACGGCGCGCCGTATTTTTGGGGCGCTTTTGTGATGGTGGGTGAGTGAATAAGTGCCATGCTGCTGCTGCGCGCTTTGTATGCGCTTCCCTTAGAGCAAAGACCTGGCAGGTTTTCAAAACCTGTCAGGTCTTCGCTCTCTTTGCTACAAGACACTTTTTCCCTAACTTTTCATTTGTTTGATTTCTTGAGAGGGGGCTTGGTTTTTCTTAGCTTATCAAAGCCATTTTTTTTACAATAAAAATAGTTTGTTTTTATCGGTAAAAACTTGTAAACTTGCAATTCCAAATGAGGAAATGTGGATTACTTAACAATAAGAAGTCATGGCAAGGAAATTGACAACCAAGGAAATTAAGCGTCGCCGTAGAGCGGTAAATCGCATCAAAGAAATTAAACGCTTGAACTTTGTTCCTCCGATGAAAGCTGTGGATGTGGAGGCAGTGAAAGCCGAGTTTGCAGCTAAGAAAGCATAGCGTTATAGAAAAACGCTTCGCAAAACATAATGCCCAAAGGCTATTCCTCATTGTGAATAGCCTTTTTTGTTTTTTGGTGATACTGTGTGTAGAGTGAGGTTTTGGTAAAATGGGATACTACCAGACAATCCCCCAATGAAAGTTGGCTATACTGTAACCACGCGCAAGTTCGATAACAAAATACAAAAGCGGAACTTGTGCGTCAGGTTTCCATTACTAATATGGAACATCCAATTATTTACCGGCATCAGTGTTTACTTTAATTCCCTAACCAGTAGATACCTGTTGCCTGAATATTCTTTGTTTTGAAGGTAAAGCACACGGCCTCCTTTCACGGCTTCAAACCAGGCATGGAATGTTTCAGTTTTGTTATTATGCCGATTGGTTAAAACTATTTCCCAATTGGTAACGGTTGCTTTACCTGCATACGACAGCGAATAGGTATTCATATTGCCTACCATACCCGATGCGCCCTGGTGTTTGCTTACATACTGTCCGTTGGCAAAAAATTCGAATTCATCGCTCGAAGCAGCAAAAGCCATACCTGCATAAGCACCTGTGTAGGCATTATAATAATTCATGGCTGCATTACTGCTTTCGTGCCACTTGCCCACAATATCAGGCAAAGCCACCGCAAAGCGGTTATATCTCGACATGGCGGCAAGGTCTGAGTGATACTTATCTTCGGCTTTCGGAAAGGTGGTTCGTATGCTTTGCTCATCAGGCGCTATCGCCAGTGTAGGAAACATAATTCCATTGGAGGCGCCAACGTAAAAAGCCAGAAAGCAATTTCTTCCGGTTTTAGGGTCAATGGCTGTACCTTCAATGTAGGGCGCCTGCAAAGCGGATATCACTTCACCATGGTCGCGGTATTGTTTAGAAAGAATGCGGAACTCTTTGGTTAGATAATTATCCCAGAAATAATCTCTTCCTGCGTTTCTTGCAGCATCATCAAAAGGTAGGGGATAATAGAGGTGAACACGTATATTCCCTTTTGTAACCACCACTTTGTCTTCTTCAATGGTGCTTACCCAGCCGTCATCCCAATTGGTTTTGTTGTAGGTATATGTGCCGGTAAAAGTGCCTTTGTTAGTAGGCGCTGAAGTCTGCGAACCGGTTGATGCCTGATTGGAAGTTGAAGAAGGTTTGGTGTTTTCGGGGGACCTCTGTGTATTATTATTTGAAACTTCACCAGGGGGCAATTCAGGTAGGTATGAAGCGTTGGGAGGACGCTGATAAAAATACGTGTTAGGAAACTGCGAGTTGATGCCAAACATACCATCTCTTTCGGTGGTCTTCCCGTCAACCGGTGAAAGTAGCAAGTTAAGCTCTGAAAATTCTACGAATCGCACCGTATAGGTAGTTACTTCAGGCGTAACTGTTTGTGCTTTAATTAAGCTGCCATATTGGTCGGCATTGTCTTTCTTGCTCCACGTTTGCACCACCGCACGTGTGGGGGTTATAGAAAGAGTGTTGCCTGTTAATTTCCATGATCCGGTTTCCTTGCGGAAAATTATCTGCGGGGTGTACGCATCGAAAGTCTTCTTGTAAAATACAAAGGTGCCATCATCAAAAAAGTTGTACTGGCATTTTATATAGCCATAGGCAGAAGATGAGGAGGTAGCCGAAGTTTTCAACCATGTACCTGTAATTCCTCCTGTGTTTGTTGTGGTGGTCTGGGGCTCGGCTGGCGTGGTAGGGGTAACTGTAGTAGTGGCTGGGAGTGAAACGGCTGGTATTCCTTCGGGTTTGCCAAAGTATAAATCGGTTTGCTGAGCCTTCTCCTCATAATAATATATCAGGTACTCATTGCCGCGCTTCAACCAGCCATAGTTGGGCGAGGTAGCCGGAACAAGCTGCCAGCCCGCCAGCCTAATCAGCTCCTCGAAGCGGCTGCGGCTCCATCCGCTGCTTTTCCCCGGCAACTGCAGCACCTCGGCCTCACTTACTTTTACCCCTGCCTTAGTCGACTCATCTTCCAGCAGCACGGCAGCAGAAGCCTTACTTAAAAGTCGGTTGTCCTGCAATGAACCCTGAGGAAGGCTTATGCCACTAAACGCTGATACAGAAGCCGGCACCAATTTTTTCTGTGCCCATGCCGGCAAAGCCTCGCACAACAGCACCGCAGATAAAAGCCAGGTAATGCAAATTGGATGTTTCATATAATTATATGATACTGTCCCAAAAAGTGTGTAAAGTGAGGTTTTGATAAATAAGTTTAATTAACAGTTGAAACTTTTAATACATGAAAGACCTAACACTTTACACAACAGTAAGTTACAGAATTTTATCAGAAGTGGCAAGCCAGTGTGAAGAAATTTAACAAAATATTACAACTCTCCTTAGAAGCTCTCATGCGAGCAGAGCGGGAGTTACACAATTTCGCCAGTAGAGATGTTAGTAATGGTTACCGTTGGCGGAAAGCCATTGGGCAACACGAGCAGCTTATGCTGCAAGTACCTCGCACGCGATATCATTATTTTATCCAGCATGGTAGACGCTACTCCAGCCGTTGATGCTATATACATTTCTACCCGACGCGGGGAAAGCACCAGCAAGTAAGCATACTTTACGATGTTAGGAGTAAAAGCCGATAGGACAAGGGAAGTACTTTCTATTGTCAATTTTTCTGTGGAGAGCTACTGTATGGATTGAAGTATTTAAAGATTTAAAGGGAAGAGGGAGCAAAAAAGCGGACTTGGTAGTCAGCGATGCCTTAGGCGGGCATAGAGGAAGCTATAGCTAAACATCACAGCTGGGTATCTCATCAGTTGGTACTACTTCACTTAGTGAAAAGGCATTACGCTTTATTTTTGAAGACGTTTCATCACAAAGGACAAAGCCACGCCGCAAGCCAAAGCAAGGCTCAGGCTTATGGTCATAGGGAAGAAGTCGAGTAGTACGGCATAGCCAATGCCAAACAGAAGACTATAAACAAGCCCTACGCCCAATGCCCAGGCGATGAGTAGTCCCAACAGAGGGCGCGTGCCGTCCTGTTTACTTATCGGCTTCCACCAGCCCAATGGCTGCACCCGCTCGTAGAAAGCCTTGAGTTGGGCAGCATCGGTAGGGGGAGTCAAGAAGGTAACGGTAACCCATGCCGCGGTCGTAACACCTACGGTGAGGTAATAACTGTGGGGAGCCTCTTGTAAAGACAAACCCCAAACCGGGTTCCAACGCGACAGTACATATTTGGCAATAAAATATACGACTAAGGGCACAAGGGTAGCCGTGATTTCGCTCCATGCATTTACACGCCACCAGTACCATCGCAAAATCAACACCAAGCCCAGCCCGGCACCACATTCTATGATGAATTCCCAGATGGCAGTAATGCGTTCCACGTAGAGCGTCACAACCAAGCCGCAGGCAGCCAGTAGAATAGTGAATAGTTTGGAAACCAATACATAATGGCGGTTGATGCTTTCTTGCCCGGATAGCTTCAAAGGGGGTGCCAAAAGGCGCTGATACAAGTCACCGGTTAAATAAGAAGCGCCCCAGTTGAGTTGCGTGGAGATGGTGCTCATATAAGCAGCGATGAAAGCCACCAACAGCAGACCGCGCAAGCCTTCGGGCAGAAAATCGCGCATCACGTACACAAAACCGTAACGGCTCTGTTCAGCCGGCAGGTCGGGAAAGAGCACCAACGCACAAAGAGCGACCACAATCCACGCCCATGGACGCAGCGCATAATGAGCAATTTGGAAGAATAAACCGGCTTTTACGGCTTCGGTTTCGCTGCGGGTACTCATCAGGCGTTGGGCAATGTAACCACCGCCCCCGGGCTCGGCACCCGGATACCAGCTTGCCCACCACTGCACTGCTACAAACGCCAAGAAGCTGCCTATGCCGATGCTCATGGAATGCCCACTACTGGAAGCACTGCCTATGGTAGGGAAGAACGAAAGACGCTCGGCAGACAAGCGGCTTTTGAGTGCCTGCATGCCTCCCACAGACTCTGAGTGCAAAACGATGATAGCCAGCACGATGCATCCCCCCATGGCAACTATAAATTGCACTACGTCGGTGGCAGCGATGCCTTTAAGCCCCGAAAGAGAGGCATATAGCATCACCATAACCATCATAACCGAAAGCCACAGAAAAGCCTGTGTGTCGTTTAAATCAAAGAATACCTTCAGCAGGGAAAGCATCGCCAGGTTCACCCAGGCAATGATGAGCACGTTCATGAATAGCCCCAAATAAACGGCGCGGAAGCCCCTAAGAAAAAGAGCTACTTTGCCGCTGTAGCGCAGCTCTGCCAGTTCGGCATCTGTCATCACACCGGAGCGGTGCCAATAGGCAGCAAAGAAAAATACCGTAAGTACGCCGCCTGCCACAGCATTCCACCATAACCAATTGCCTGCTATGCCGTTTTTATAGACCAGCTCGGTAACTGCCAGAGGGGTGTCGGCGGCAAAGGTGGTAGCCACCATAGAACCACCTGCCAGCCACCAGGGCAAGCGCCGTCCCCCCAAAAAATAATCCTGTATGTTTTGGATACTGCTGCGCCCTGCTCGTAGTCCGATGCCTACAAACAGCAACAAAAAAAGAATGATAACGCCCCAGTCCAATAGTGTCAATGTGCTACCCATAAACGCCCTGATTTCTTTCGTCAGTCTATTCAGTACCTCTTGGAAGTTGAATTGTTTTCTTGTTAAAAAAATTGCAACTTCCAGCCCAAAGAAAATATTTTTTTATGAAAAAACTATTTCTTTTAGACGCTTTGGCGCTCATTTACCGTGCCTACTACGCTTTTATCAATAACCCACGCCGAAACTCTAAAGGACTTGATACCAGTGCTATTTACGGTTTTACCAACACTTTGTTGGAGGTACTTCAAAAAGAAAAACCCACACACATAGGCGTGGCTTTTGATACGGCAGCCCCTACTTTTCGCCACGACACCTACGAAGAATACAAAGCCCACCGTCAAGAGCAGCCCGAAGGCATTTCTGTAGCCATTCCCTACATCAAGAAGCTTCTGCAGGCTATGCATATCCCCATCTTGGAAATGGATGGCTATGAAGCCGACGATATCATAGGAACCTTAGCCAAGCGTGCCGAAAAGGAAGGATTCGACGTCTACATGATGACTTCCGATAAAGACTATTGCCAGCTGGTGAGTGAACACATCTTTCTTTACAAGCCGGCTACCAAAACCAAGCCGACAGAAGTGATGGGCGTTCCGGAGGTGCTGAAAAAGTTTAAAATCAAAGACGTAAAACAAGTCATAGACGTGTTGGCACTACAAGGCGACAGCTCCGACAACATACCGGGCATACCGGGCATAGGTGAAAAGACAGCCCAAAAACTCATCATGCAATATGGCAGTGTGGAAAACCTGATTGCGCATGCCGACGAACTGCCGCCCCACTTGCGCGACAAAGTGAAAGAACATGCCCAACAAGCATTGCTTTGCAAAGAGTTAGTAACCATCTATACAGAAGTGCCCATCGATATAGACCTGGAGAGCCTGCACTATGACCCCTTCAATGCAGAAGAGCTGTTGCCGCTTTTAGATGAACTGGAGTTTCGCAGCATCAAAAACCGCCTGCTTGAACATAAAGCCTTCAAAAAACCGGAGGTGGTGAAGCAGGCACAAAAACAAGCCGTGGATAACCTACAATTGGGGCTTTTTGTCAGCGAGCAACAAGAAGAAGTGAGCAATGGAGCGGGGGATTCCATGCCTTCCATGCGTAACATCTACACTACACGCCACTTCTATCATCTGGTCGATACGCCGGAGCTCGTGCAGCTTTTGGCAGATAAGCTGCTGCAGTTGAAAGCTTTTTGTTTCGACACTGAAACCACCCACATCGACGCCCTGCAAGCCGAGCTGGTGGGCATGTCTTTTGCGTGGCAGCCCCATGAAGCCTATTATTTGCCCCTGCCCGAAGACCGCAACGAAGCCATGCGCTCTTTGGAACTGCTGCGCCCTGTGTTTGAAGCACCCGGCATAACCAAAGTAGCCCAAAACTTGAAATACGACCTGGCTGTATTGGCAAACTACGGCATGGAAGTAAAGCCTCCTTTTTACGATACCATGCTGGCGGCTTATTTGCTTGACCCCGATGAGAAGCACGGGATGAATTTCTTGGCAAAAAAGTTTCTTGCTTATGAACCGGTGAGTATTGAGAGTCTCATAGGCAAGAAAGGGAAAAATCAGGGCAGCATGCGCGAGGTGGCGCTGCATGAAATAAAAGAATATGCTGCCGAAGATGCCGACATTACCTGGCAGCTATATGCTGTGTTGCAACAAAAGCTGAAGGCATATCCTCGATTGCAGCAAGTGCTGGAAAACATTGAACTGCCCTTAGTGCCCGTGCTTGAAGACATGGAGCGCTGCGGCATTAAAATAGATGTAGAGGTACT
This sequence comes from Thermonema lapsum, assembly GCF_011761635.1. Taxonomy (NCBI): domain Bacteria; kingdom Pseudomonadati; phylum Bacteroidota; class Cytophagia; order Cytophagales; family Thermonemataceae; genus Thermonema; species Thermonema lapsum. Next base: position 1,040,217 of record NZ_JAASRN010000001.1, on the reverse strand, counting down.
TCAGGAGCTCTCCTCTCTGCTGGGCAAAGAAATTGCCACCCTCGAACAACAGATATATGAGCTTGCCGGAGAATCGTTCAATATTGCTTCACCCAAACAGCTGGGCGAGATTCTTTTCGATAAACTGAAATTAGACAAGAAGCCCAAAAAGACGCCTTCCGGACAATATGCCACAGGGGAAGAAATCCTCGCCAAACTGGTCGATAAGCATCCTATTGTGCCTTTGATTTTAGACATCAGGGAGCTGCAGAAGCTAAAATCCACCTATGTGGACCCCTTACCTGCTATGGTAGATGCACAATCTAAGCTGCATACTTCGTTCAATCAGGCGGTAGCAGCAACCGGGCGGCTGAGTTCTACCAATCCCAACCTACAGAACATACCCATTCGCACCGAGCGGGGGCAGGAAATTCGCAAGGCTTTTATCCCTTCTTTTGAAAATGGCTATATCGTCTCGGCAGATTATTCGCAAATAGAACTGCGCTTGATGGCTCACTTGAGCAACGACCCTACCATGAAACAGGCTTTTGCCGAAGGCAAAGACATCCATGCCATCACAGCTGCCAAAATCTTCCATGTGAGCATAGACGAAGTAACACCTTCGATGCGCCGTGCTGCCAAAACCGCCAACTTTGGTATTCTTTACGGTGTGTCTGCCTTTGGGCTGGCAGAACGGCTGCGCATCAGCCGCACCGAAGCCAAAAAACTCATAGAGGAATACTTTGCGCAGTTCCCTGCTGTGCGCCAATATCAAGAAGACATCATACACAAAGCCCGGGAGCAAGGGTATGTGGAAACCATTTTCGGTAGAAGGCGTTATTTGAGGGGCATTGACTCACGCAATCAGACGGTGCGTGGGCATGCCGAGCGCAATGCCATCAATACCCCTCTGCAGGGAAGCGCCGCCGACATCATCAAGTTGGCAATGGTGAGGGTGTACGACTGGCTGCATCGTGAAGGCTTGCGTTCCAAGATGGTATTGCAGGTGCACGACGAGCTGCTCTTCGATGTGCATCCCGCAGAGCTCGACCGTCTTATGGCAGAGGTGCCCTTGCTCATGAGCCGAGTGGTTGAATTGTCGGTGCCGTTGAAAGTAGATATAGGCAAGGGGCGTAATTGGTTGGAAGCTCATTGAATTCAAAAACCGTACAGCAATGCAAGAAAAGCAATACACTGTGGCTTTGAGTATAGCCGGCTCGGATTCGGGTGGGGGGGCTGGTATCCAAGCCGACATCAAAACGATGAGTGCTTTGGGGGTGTTTGCTACCACAGCCATCACCGCCGTTACCGCTCAAAACACTTGTGGGGTGCGCTTGGTGCAAGCCATGCCGCCCGAGGTGGTGCGTGCTCAAATAGAAGCAGTCTTGGAAGACATGTCGGTGCGTGCCATCAAGATAGGCATGCTGTTCAGTACGCCCATCATAGAGGCGGTAGCTGCCGCCTTGAAGCCCTATGCGGCAGAAATACCCATAGTGTTGGACCCCGTGATGATAGCCCAAAGTGGCGACCCGCTCATACGCGAAGAAGCCATCGAGGCTATGAAGGCACTGCTTTTTCCCTTGACTACTTTGATAACCCCCAACCTGCCTGAATTTGCTGCCCTACTGGGCGAAGCATTTGATGAAGAGCAGCCCTCCCATAGCATGGAAGCATGGCTACAATGGGGGGCTAAGGCGGTGCTTATCAAAGGGGGGCATAGCCATGACACAAGCAGGGTAATTGACTATTTGTTGCTTACAGAACAGCAACAGGTGCAGCGTTTCGAAAGTCCGCGCATAGCAACCACCAACACGCATGGAACCGGCTGCACCCTCTCCTCCGCCATTGCCGCATTTCTGGCGTACGGCTACGACACCATAGAGGCGGTTCGCCGTGCCAAAGAATACCTTACGCAGGCTTTGAAGCAAGGTGCCGAAAGGCGCTTGGGTAAGGGGGCTGGACCCGTTCATCATTTTCATGCTTTTTGGGAAAACATAAACCTAAAAAAGGTGGGCAGTGATTTTTAAAAGAATCGCTTGGGGGTAACAGGCTATTGATATTTCTTGTATTCCACTTTGGTGGGCGGCATGTTCATCCACAAAAGCGTGGAGGCATATAGCTTTGGCAAAAAGCCCCATAGATACCGCTCAGATAGGTCTTTGATGCCGTTTGGGCTTTTTTCGCTTTTTCTTTTCGCTTTGTTAAAGGCTGCTTTTTTGGTATTATTGCCGCTGTTGGCTGTGTGGCTTGTCTTCCATTTTTTTATTAAGTACCGAACATGGAAAAACAGACATTTGACTTTGCCCAATTGTACGAATTTGCCGTATCGGTTTTTCAATCCATAGACTTTAAAGAAGAAGATGCTCGCTTGGCAGCAGAGGTACTGTTGGCTGCTGACCTGCGGGGGATAGATTCGCACGGTATTGCGCGCTTGTCGGGCTATGTGCGTTTGTGGGAAGTCGGGCGCCTGAATCCTCGCCCCAATATACGTGTGGTGCATGAAACCCCTTCTACTGCCACCATCGATGGTGATGCGGGCGTAGGCTTGGTAGTAGCCCCTTATGCCATGCGCATAGCCATAGAAAAAGCAAAGCAAGTGGGCAGTGGGTGGGTAGCCGTGAAAAACTCCAATCATTTCGGCATTGCTGGCTACCACGCCATGATGGCACTTGCCCACGATATGATAGGCATGGCTATGACCAATGCCAGCCCCATAGTGGCACCTACTTTTTCGATAGAACGCCTATTGGGAACCAACCCTATTGCCTTGGCAGTGCCTGCTGGTGAGGAGCCCCCTTTTGTTGCCGACTTTGCTACCACCACCGCCGCCAATGGCAAATTTGAAATATTGGAACGAGAAGGACGCCAAGCGCCCTCTGGGTGGTTGCAGGATGCCGAAGGAAAGCCTACTACCGACCCGCAGACACGCAAGCAAGGCGGAGCTTTGTTGCCTTTGGGTAGCGACTACGAGCACGGCAGTCATAAAGGCTACTGCTTGGGGGCTATGGTCGATATATTGACCGCCGTGCTTTCAGGTGCCAACTACGGTCCCTGGGTGCCCCCTTTTGTGAGTTACCTACCTTTGCCTCAAAACCCCGTGGGGGAGGGTATAGGGCATTTTATGGGCGCTATGCGGATAGATGCCTTCCGTCCGGTGGAAGACTTTAAAAAACATATGGACCACTGGATACGCCGTTTTCGCAGTTCAAAAGCAATAGATGGCAAGCAGGTGTTGATTCCGGGTGACCCGGAAAGAGAAAATGAAGCGCAGCGGCGCCGTACAGGTATTCCGTTGATGCCACAGGTGATTGAAGACCTCGAGCAACTGGCAGAAAGATTTGCATTGCAATCGTTGCTTTGAAAAAATGCCCTGTAGGTTTTGATGCTCCCACAGGGCTTTCCTTTTAGGAACTATTTGAACTTACCTTTGCCCTGCAAGCAAGTAAAGTACAGCCATACGCACTGCCACGCCATTTTCCACTTGGTCTAAGATGATAGAATGATGTGAGTCGGCGGCATCGCTGCTCAGCTCTACCCCTCGGTTGATAGGACCGGGATGCATGAGCACAATGGGGCGCTCCAGTGCATCGAGCATGGCTTTGTTTATGCCGAAATAGAGACTGTATTCACGCAGTGAAGGAAAATATTTGATTTGTTGCCGTTCTAATTGGATACGCAGCACATTGGCTACATCGCACCATGCAAGGGCTTTGCGCACATCATGCTCTACTTTTACGCCTAATTGCCCTATATGTTTGGGTAGCAGTGTGGGTGGAGAGCACACCATCACTTCACTGCCCAGTTTTTTGAGTAAAAAGATATTGGAAAGTGCCACGCGCGAATGCAGAATATCCCCGATGATGGCGATGCGTTTGCCTGCCAAATCGCCTATTTTTTCGCGCATAGAATAGGCGTCTAAGAGTGCTTGGGTAGGGTGCTCGTGCGTGCCGTCACCTGCGTTGATGACATTGGCTTGTATATGTTTGGCTAAAAAGTGTGGTGCACCGGGGCTTGAATGGCGTATCACCACCATGTCCACTTTCATTGCCAGAATGTTCTGCACGGTGTCGAGCAGTGTTTCGCCTTTCTTTACAGAAGAAGAGCTTGCTGAAAAATTGACTACGTCGGCAGAGAGTCTTTTTTCGGCAAGCTCGAAAGAGAGGCGGGTGCGAGTAGAGTTCTCAAAAAACACATTGGCAATGGTGAGGTCGCGCAGAGAAGGCACTTTCTTGATGGGTCTTTGCAGCACTTCCTTGAATTGGTCGGTGGTAGAGAAAATAAGCTCTATATCCTCTACACTCAGTTCTTTGATGCCCAATAGGTGGCGTACGCTAAGGCTCGACATAGTTTTGTATGGTTGGATACTTATTTTGTTTCGTCATGAGAAACCAATTGTATGCTGTCGGCAGCAAAGCCTTGTTCGCAGAGTTGCACTACGATGCGGTCGGTAGGTAGGCTACTGACTCGGCGCCCCACATAGTCGGCTTGTATGGGCAGGTCTCGGCTGTATTTTCTGTCAATCAACACCAGCAGTTCTACTTTTTGCGGGCGCCCGAAGGCTATCATGGCATCGAGGGCAGCACGCACGGTGCGCCCGGTATAAAGCACATCGTCGATGAGCACTACTTTTTTGTCTTCGATAACAAAGTCTATCTGTGTGCGATTGGCTTGTATGGGTTGCGAGCGTCGCCTGAAATCGTCGCGGAAAAAGGTGATGTCTAAAAAACCGAGCAGAATGTTTTTGCCTGTGATGTCTTGCAGTCGTTGGTGCAGTCGTTTAGCCAAAAAAGAACCTCTGGGTTGAATACCTATTAAAACGCTTTCTTCAAAAGAATCATGATTTTCAATCAGTTGTCGGCAGAGGCGCTCAATGGTAATAGACAGCTGCTGGCTGTCGAAGAGTTGTTTTTTAGACATAACAAAGCCGCTTTTCGGCTGTAAAGTTAAACAAGAATTTTAATTTGCTTCGTCTGCTTTGGGTGGGGGAGCCACTTTTAGTTTCATGAGGTAAAAAGTGGGGCGGTCGCTGAACTGAATGGGTTCTTGATAGCTAAACCACAACAGAAAGTAATCGTCGTACCAAAAAAAAGCCTCGGGGTTGAGGGGGCTTATCTTTTGCCCTTCCTCCGTAGCGTAGGTTTTGCGGTAGGCTACTTTCTTTTCTTCGAACACCAGACTGTCATTTTCCATCAGCTTCACATGGATACCGTTCTTGTGGAGATGCAATAGGGCGAAGCCTTTGGCGGTAGGTACAAAGCGTAGCATGGGTTTTAGTTCGTTGCTGCGCGAATGTTCAGTGTCCAACTCCATAATATAGTCTTCTATGTAGCGACCGTTACGGTCAAAAACAAACAGATGGGAGTGCAGGTAGTCGAAGGTGCTGATGAGCGCCCGCCCGCTTATATTGACTGACAAACTGCTGTTGCTGACATTCCGGTAATTGGGGCGATACACGTCGGCAAGCAGGTAGATATGAGAGGAAGTAGCGATGAGTTTTTGCAACAACAACTTGTGTTGTTGGGGGTTGTCTTTTTGCTTTAGTTTGCCCTTTGCCTTTTTGTAGAGGCGTTCTTGTTGGCGTTTGGACAGATAATCATAGAAATGTTTAAAATCGACGAAGGGCATGTATTGTAGTCGAGGGCTTTCGTTCAGGCGCAAGGTACCAAATGCCAAACCTTTGGCTTCGTCTTTACAGTGGAAGGCATAGCTGCCAACCATAAAAAGGGTATTTTCGGGCAAATAAAGTAATTTTATTTGGTGGAAGGTGCGTCCTTGAAAGCGAGGGATGGTCATTTCATTTACCATCTCGCCGTTGCTCAAAAACTCGCGCAACAGCAGGTAGCAGTCTTTGCTTTTGGTGTTTTGAAAAGCTATATAGGCGCGAAACTCTTGGGGCGATATGTCGTAGCTGACGGGTTCCAGCCACTTTTCATATATTTTGGAAATAGCTTTTACCGAGCCGTCAAAAAAGCTGAAATCATAGCCCACAAAGTGCCGCTTGTAATACCCTAAAAGAAAGGCGTTTTTCCCGAATACCAGAAATTCATCTACGTCCATGGGGGTGGGCAGGGTGGCTGTTTTCCATTGCAGGGCACCATCGCTCAGCGACACACTGAGTACGGCGTATTCTCGGAAATTGCGCCGTAACAGCAGGTGAAAGTTCTCTTCTCCTTCCAGAAAGACGTGTTGCAGCGTCCAAGATAGGCGTATGACATAGAGGGTATCCCATCGGGGGTGAAGTGCTTCGTCGAGCAGTTGGAAGAAATAGCCTTGCACGTTGCCACTGAGATTTTGCGCGGGTGCAAAGAGGGTGCCATAAAGCAGCACTGCCTTTTTCTTTTGCAAAGGAAGCACACGGAAACTTTTGTTTTCACGTTTTTCTTCTCGGTATTGGTAGCGGGCACATTCCTGAAACTGCCCGAAGGCAGCAGAGGCATGCAGCAGAAGGTAAGCCCACAGGCTAAGCGTCCACAGGGAGTAGTGCTTGTTTTTGCATTTGCCGACAAATATGCTCCACAATATCATAAGCAATTTCTTTTTTGGATTTGAGCCCCGATTGGTAGCTTTCCCCCTCGGCGGTCAATATGGTAATGCTGTTGGTGTCGTGCCCAAAACCCGCTCCTTCATCATTCAGCGAGTTCAATACGATGAAGTCGAAATTTTTCTTTTTTAGCTTTTGAAGGGCGTTGGCTTTTTCGTTCTCGGTTTCCAAGGCAAAGCCTACCATGAACTGGTAAGGCTTTTTGTGTTGTCCCAAAGTAGCGGCTATGTCGGGGTTTTTTACCAGCTCTATTTGCATGCTGTCGCTTTGTTTTTTGATTTTCTGCACGGCTACCTCTTTGGGGCGGTAGTCGGCAACTGCTGCTGCCAGCACCGCAATATCGGCTTCATGAAAAGCATCCATGCAGACTTCCAGCATTTCGCGTGCGCTGGTTACCTTAAACAGCTCTATGTTGGGATGCTTGGGGGGCATGAGGGCAGTGGGTCCACTGACCAGCACTACCTCGGCACCGTATTGAGCCAGCGCTTCGGCAATGGCGTAGCCCATTTTGCCAGTAGAGTGGTTGCCTATGAAGCGAACCGGGTCGATGGCTTCGTAAGTGGGACCTGCGGTAACTATTGCTTTTTTGCCTTTTAACTTTTGCTTTTGGGCAAAGAAGTCATGCAGGTGGCGCACAATGTTTTCCGGTTCAGCCATACGCCCTTCACCTACCAAGCCGCTTGCCAGCTCACCATATTCAGTGGGGATGATGTGGTGCCCGTCGGCAGCGAGTTGCTGCAGGTTGCGCTGGGTGGCAGGGTGTAAATACATGTCCCTGTCCATAGCGGGGGCAAAAAAAACAGGGCACTTTGCCGAAAGGAAAGTAGCCGTGAGCAGATTGTCGCATAAGCCTTGGGCGCACTTGGCAAGAGTGTGTGCCGTAGCCGGTGCAATGAGCAGCAGGTCAGCCCATAAGCCCAACTCTACATGGTTGTGCCAATTGCCTGTATCCGAGTCATACAATTCACTATATACGGGGTGTTTCGACAAGGTGGACAAAGTCAAAGGACTGATGAAGCCTTTGGCGGTTTCGGTCATGATAACACGCACCTGAGCGCCTTCCTTTATGAGCAGGCGGCAAAGCAGTGCACTTTTATAGGCAGCAATGCCGCCCGTAATGCCCAACAATATCTTTTTGTCTTTAAGCATAGTACCCGATGTGTTTAGGATTTTTTTGCCAAGCTTGCAGTGGAGTATCCACTTGGTAAAGTGCATTTGATTTTATCAAAAATACAAAAATCAAGAGAATAGTTTGAGTGGAAAACAGGGAAACAAATGCTGGGAAGAGGTGAAAAAAGCAAGCCTCGCTGTTTCATAGGCAGCGAGGCTAAGAGGTACATTCTATGGAAAAAAGCTTATAACTCTTCGTGTTCTTTCTTTTCTTCTTCTCTGAGGCGCCACATGAGTTTGTCTTGCAAGAATTCCTCTATGGCAATAGCAGTAGGTTTGGGTAGGCGTTCGTAGTATTTCGAAATTTCGATTTGCTCTTTGTTCTCAAATACTTCTTCCAAATTGTCGTGTGGCATGCTGAAATCACGCAGTTTTTCATGCAGCTCTTCCTTTAATTGTTGCGCAATTTGGTTGGCACGTTGAGCAATGATGTGCACCGACTCATAGATATTGTCGGTTTTACTTGCAATCTGGTTGGTGTCGCGCGTAACAACGGAAATAGGTGCTTGTATCTTTTTCATAGCATTGGGGTTTTCGGCAACTTGTTCTTTTAAAACGAAGGTTGGGCTTTGTCTTCTTCCTTTTGTTTTTGTGGTTTTTGCAATTCTTTCATTTTTTGTTGGGCGTTGCGTAGCCCTTCCACGGCTTTTTCGTAGATATTGCTGGCTTTGGCTAACCATTTGCTTTCTGGATAGCGCTCGGCAAAATCTTGATAGTAGCCAATAGCTTCTTGGTAGCGTTGTTCTTGTTTGCTTAAAATACTGTTTTTTGCAAAGAGATAGGCACTTTCCAGCCGCTTGTAAAAAGCCTCTTCGCGGTAATCTGAATCGGGGTATTGGTCAATAAAGTTCGAGAGCGCAATGACAGCTGCTTCGTAAAGGTCTTGTTTATAGTATTCGTTTGCGAGGTTATAGCTTTTGATTTCCAACTTGCTGCGCAACTCTTTGATGAGTTTGTTGCATTCGTCCACGCGCTTGCTTGTAGGGTAGGCATTCAAATAAGACTGAAAGGCTGAGATTGCCTTTTTTGTGTCGGTTTGGTCTAAGTTGGGTGCCGGCGAGCTTTTATACAACGAATAGGCATGCATATACATTGCCTCTTCGGCTTTGGGGCTGCGCCCAAAGGTCTGATAAAAGCGCTTGAAATAAAATGCCGAGAGGGTGTAATCTTTTTGATAGTAGTAGCAATAAGCCAAAATGAGTTGAGCTTTTTCTGCCTGTTCGGTTCCGCGCAGCACAGGTATGATTTCTTCCAAAAGCAAGCTGGCTTTATAGTAATCTTTGTTTTCGTACAGCTCTAAGGCGCCTGCATATTTTTTTTGCACGTCGTTGCTACGTTGCAGGCGGGTGAATTTACTGCAGGCACTAAACAACAGGACAAAGGCAAAGAGCAGTAGATGGGTGTGCTTCATAATTTAGCTGTGAACGATTGCAATCGTGCAAAGGTAGGGAAAAAATCAATGCTTTACAATTAGTTTACGAGTGGCTATCACGCGTTCATTCATCCATAGGGAGTAGAAATAAATACCCGGTGCCATGTCGCGCAGGTGGATACGCAGCTGCCGGCTGTCGGGGTCTAAGGGGTACATGCGCGAATTGGCTCCCAGCACGTCGCTGATACCGATAAAATAACGATGGTTGCGGTCTTGGATTTGGTAGTTGAAGAAAACATATTCAGACGCAGGATTGGGATAAGCCAGCGATATGCTTATTTGCGGCAGGTTTACCAATAGCTCTTCCAATTCTTCGGTTGTTTCTTCTGTGCCTTTATCGGTATTTAGCATGGGGGTATGTCCTGCAATATGGGCAGTATATTTATAAAGCAATGTGGGGTGGTCTTGCATCGGGCGTTTGGCAATGCCACTCAGCAGCCCTACCACAAGCAATCCAAGGAAGAATGATATGACAGCGTATGGGTGTTTCATGAATTTCTTTCAAGCTTTACTTTCTGCATTCATTTGGTTTGTTTCTGTAGCAAAAGTTAGCGTTATTTCATTGCAATTGCACTATACAAAGATACGTATAAGATTTTAATTGGGTTAGGTAAGTACTGTTTATTTGTGCAAAAAAAATGCACTACTTTTCTTTACTTTTTAAGATGCAAGACGAGGCGCGATGGTTGCATGAGGTGGTGTTGTTTTTTTAAAAAAGAAAGCGCCGCTCCATACTGGAACAGCGCTATTCATCATATAAGAAAATGGGCGGTTCAATACAGTGCCATGTCGAAGCGGCGCCGGTATTGTTTCACCAAAGGATGACTTTCACCTAAGAGCTGAAAGAGTGCAATGCATGCACGGCGGGGCAGCTCGTTCTGAAATTGTTTGTTCAACATCACTGCTTGAATCAAATGTTCTATGACTTGTGCCATGTCGCTTTTACGCCAGGCTTCTTGTGCCTGTTCTATGGCGTTTTGGGCTGCACCTTCTGCCCGGCAGCTGATGAATTCCAACAAAGTATTGAGTTGCTGCTTGCGTTCTATCCACAGCATATCCTGAGGGTGGGCTTCCTGTAGCAGCTTCTCTGCTTCTTGGCTTTTGCCTTGGCGCAAAAGCAAGAGGGCTTGTAATAGCTTTACTTCTTCTCTTTCAGACTGCTGCTGGAGAAGGGGCGTTATGCTTGCTTCTATTTCGGCTGATTCAGCTTCGAGCAGCCGTATGAACAAAGCTTCGATGCGTTCGCGTAGCGGGTCAGGTAAGTGCTTTTGCAACCACTGTTTGAGCTGAAACTCTGGTATAGCCCCTGTGAATTCGGCTATTACCTCGCCCCGGTGAAAGAGCTTTACCGCCGGAATACCTCTGATGCGGTAGCGGGCAGCAATCTCGGGTTCTTCATCGGTGTTTACTTTCACCAATATCCATTTTCCTTGGGCTTCGGCTGCCAGTTTTTCAAGTATCGGCGCTAAAAATTGACAAGGACCACACCAAGGTGCCCAAAAATCGACCAGTACTGGCACTTCATGGCTGCGCTCAATGACTTCTTTTGCAAAGTCCATCATCTTCTTTTACTTTTTATATGATTTTTTCTTCATTTGATGCAACAAAAGAAGTCTGCAAATCATTCCATGCCTGTGAGCGTTTACTTGTTCTTCTCAAAGTCTTTGTACAAAAGACTGGGTTGCACATCACGGTTGTTTTGATATTTGCCACTGCGATAGCGCTCATAGTCGCCCTCGATGGTGTGGTAGTAGATTTGACAAATCTCTACACCTGCATAGATGCGTATAGGCTGCACACAAAATATTTCGAGTGTCCAGTAGCCGGCAAATCCTACATCGCCAAAGCCGGCAGTAATGTGTACAAACAAGCCCAAACGCCCTACCGATGAGCGCCCTTCGAGCATAGGCACTAGCCCTTCGGTAGCCGTATATTCTGCCGTACGCCCCAAATAGAGCTTGTTTGGCTCCAAAACCAAGCCTTCTTCGGGAATGATGATGCGCTCATAGGCATTGGGTTTTTTCATGTCGAGTATTGGCTCGCTATATACCAGCAGTTCGTTGTGCAGACGCAGATTATAGCTGTTGGGGTTGAGTTGTGCAGGATTGAACGGCTCAATGATGATGTCTTTGCCGATACGGCGTGCTATTTCTTTACCTGAGAGTATCATAGGGCACTTGCCTATTTTTCGAATATGAAAACCTGCCACAAAACTACAAAAACAAAAAGGTCTTACATGGGGTTAGCAGTAGGGATTTAAAAACGAAACGTATGAAAGTATATCAATTGAAAAGAGAGCAGTATTTGCCTATCAGTCTCGAGGAAGCTTGGCAATTTTTTTCTTCTCCTCATAACTTGAAAGACATTACGCCTCAGGACATGGGTTTTGATATTGTACTCATTGAAGAGGGAAAACCCATGTATCCGGGTATGATTATCGGCTACAAGGTGCGCCCTTTGTGGGGAATACCCATGCGTTGGCTTACAGAGATAACCCACGTGCAGGCACCTTATTACTTTGTAGATGAGCAGCGCTTTGGTCCGTATGCTTTATGGCACCATCAACACTGGTTTGAAGAGGTGGAGGGGGGCATTAAGATGACCGACTTGGTGCACTATGCTTTGCCGTTGGGCGTGTTGGGGCGTTTGGCGCATGCTGCTTTTGTAAAGAAACGCTTGGAGGAGATTTTTGATTATCGTTTCCGTACTTTGGAGCGCCGCTTTGGCAGCCTGCAAGTGCAAAACGAACTAAAGCGAAAAAGCAGCCTTTATACATAGGGCTGCCTTATTTGACTTAGTAGCGAGGGGGGGACTTGAACCCCCGACCTCCGGGTTATGAATCCGACGCTCTAACCAGCTGAGCTACCTCGCCATTTGGTGATGCAAAAGTAGCGCTTATCTTCTTTTTGTGCAAGAAAAAAACGCACTTTTTTAGGGCGAGGCAACCAGCTTGTTGATTTTCAGTTTTTTTGTTTTTCCAGCTTCTTCTTCCAGTAGCGCAACAAGCCAGCTACACTCATGAATGAAGGGTTAGCTGCCTCGTAGCGTGCAATGGCTTGTTCGTTCAAGCCAGCTGCCCGCAGTTCTTGATGCACAAAATCTTGAAACAAAGAGACAATTTCGTGGGCAGGGCGGTCTGTTTCGGCATAGGGGCGCATCCAGTCTGCCCATGCATGCAAGCGTTCCTGAAGCTCTTGTAGGTGGTAGTCCACGTCGCTGTAAGCGCCAAAATGTGTGAGTATCAGTTGTTTAGGAGACTGTTTACGCAGTATTTCTATGGATTGGTCCCACGCTTCCACGTCTATGTCGGGAGGGGGGCAGGGAGGAACCACCAAACCACCCCCAATGCGTACGCCGGCAACATCGCCCGTGAAGATGGTATCTTCTACTTGCCAAGCTACATGATGAATCGCGTGCCCGGGCGTGTGCCATGCTCTGAGCCGGCAGTTGCCAATCAGTAGCTCTTCGCCATGCGATACGGTGTGAATCAAGGCTTGGGGAATGGGCTTGAGTGTGCCCCACAGGGCTTCCATCTGGTTGCCGTAAATCCGTTGGGCTGAATGCAGCAGTTTACTCGGGTCTGCCATGTGGGGGGCACCTAAGGGGTGCATATACACCGGAATTCCTTTTTGAGCAAAATACCAAGCAGCTCCAGCATGGTCTAGATGAATATGCGTAATCAATACAGCATTGAGGCTTTCGGGGCGTTTGCCTGCTGCCATCAGGGCGCTTTCTAATTGGGCAATGCTTGAATAAGGACCTGTTTCTACCAAAATGCTGGTGTTATCGACTTCGAGTAAAAAGGCGGCAATGGCTTGTGGAGTACCCAAAAATTGAAGGTCAAAAGTATGTACTTTCATGCTACTTGCTATTTTTGATTTCTGTACAAGGAAGATAGTTAAATTTTGCATTATGTCTCGTTGCCTGCTTTTTTTAATAGTCATGCTGATGGGAGGCGGGCTTTTTGCGCAGCAAAAAGGGCGTTTGATAGATGCCCAGACCAAAGAGCCGCTGCCTTTTGCCAATATATGGTTGAGCCACTACCAGCGGGTATTTACTACCGATGACCGTGGGTATTTCAGCCTGCCCGACAGCCTGACACAAGGTACGGTAACGTTCTATTATGTGGGCTATGAGAGTTATACCGATAGCTTGCCTCTGCGGCGGCGGGTCATTGCCCTACAGCCTACAAGTTACGCCATCGGCGAGGTGGTGGTGTCAGCTGCCGAAGACCCCGCCGTAGCGGTGATTCGGGAGATGGTACGCCGGCGAAAACAGCACCATCCGAAATTCTATGATTCTTACCGTTTTAAAAGCTATAACCAACAATTGGCAACTGTCGATTTGCCAGCCGATTTATATGAAAAGTCGTTGCTTGATACGGAGACGCGTGCTTTGATGGATTTTCTGGATAAGCGCTATTTCTTTTTTGCCGAAAACATCAGCATTACCGAATACAAACGCCCAGACTATATTCATACCAAGGTGATTGCCAATAAAATGATGGGCTTCAGAGAGCCTGTTTTTGCTTTAGTGGGTGAACAAATCATGCCTTTTTCTTTGTATGAAAACCCTCTGAAAATATTGGGGCGCACTTACCTGAACCCTTTGAGTGCCGGCAGTTGGAAGTTTTTCGATTTTACTTTGCGGGATACCTTGACCGAAAATCGCGACACCGTGTTGGTCATCACATTTGAGCCATGGGGGCAAAAGGTAGCCGAAGCGCAATTGCGCGGTATTTTATATGTTCACCTGCCTGATTACGCGCTGCGGGGCGTGATGCTACGAAACGCGCTGCCGTCTGTTAATATCGATTTTCAAATACATCAGCTTTACGAAAAAGTCAACGGATATTGGTTCCCGCACCAACTGTCGGTCGATTATGTTTTCAACGAGCTAAAGCTAACTTTAAACGACAGCAGCAGGGCAGCGGCATATCCGCTGCGCTTTGTCAACCGCACGCGTATAGAAGAAGTAGAAGTGGGCTTGCCCTTAAAGAAGAAAGCAGCTGTAGCTTTTGAAATACATCCACAGGCACACCGCTTCGAAGATTGGGAACAGATTCGCCCAGATTCTTTGTCTGAAAAGGCAATGGCTACTTATGCTTGGGGGGATTCAATAAGTAGGGCAACAAACTTTGAAAAAAGTATAAACACTCTTCTGGCAGCAGCTTGGTATCAAAGCATACCGCTGTTGCGCTACTTCGAAGTGCCTTTCCAGTCCCTTGTAAGCTACGACCAGTATCAGGGCTTGCGTTTGGGGGCTGCCCTCTATACTGGGCATCGCTTGTGGGCGCCCTTGCGAGTGGGGGGCTATGTAGCCTATGGCTTTCGCGATGCTGCATGGAAGTACGGAGCCGACGGCAGCCTTTTGTTATGGAAAGAGAAGAACCTTTCCGTTTTGGGGGGCTTCCGTCATGATGTGGAAGAGCCGGGGCAGTTGAGCTTCCAGCACGACCTGCACTATCAAAAAATGACAGGAGGTTTGCGGCGCCTCTATGCCGAGCGCATGAGTGTGGTGGACAGCTGGCGCGCTGGCGTGGCTATGCACCCCTTGCCTGCTTGGCAACTGCATATAGGCTGGGAACAGGGCATTTATCGCCCGCAGTTTGATTATACTTTTGTGCCGCAGCCCGATAAGCAGCGCTTTTTGTTTGCCGAGAGCCGCATACAATTGAGTTATACTTTCGGGGAGCGCTATGCTTGGATAATGGGGCGCCCCCGGCTCATAGAGGCAGCTTATCCGCAGCTGTTGCTTGCCTATGCAAAAGGCTGGCAAATAGGCAGTGAAGGCTACGATTATCAAGCGCTACAAGGATTGATGCGCTGGAACTTGCCTTTGTTCAAGTTGGCAGAAGTGCGCTTAAAAACAGAAGCCGCCCATGTGTGGGGCGAAGTGCCTGCCCTGAAATTGATGCATGGCGCAGCTGCTTACGACCCTGATTTGTGGTTCGAAGCCCCGGAACATTTTCAAACGATGGGTTTGTATGAGTTCCTTTCCGATGCCTATGCTATGGGAAGCGTGGAGCTGTGGTCGCCTACTTTGAAGCTTGCTATTTTTCGTCCACGCCTGGCACTCATACAGAGGGCAGCATGGGGAACCCTCGCTAAGCCTGAGCTGCATGCCAATATACCTTTTCAAACTATGGAAAAAGGCTACTGGGAAAGCGGTTGCGTGCTGGATGGGCTTTACCAGTCATCTGCCTTTGGTGTGAGCACACGCATAGGAGTGGGCGTTTTTTATCGTTATGGGGCTTATAGCCTGCCCCATGCTGCCGACAACTGGGTTGTGAAAGTATCATTCCGCAGGTCTTTGTAGTAGCCCCTTTGCTGTGAGTGCTAACAGCCACTTGTGGGTGAGCTTTTCTCTATGAAAAAAGCGCTGTGCTAACTGTCGTGCGTTTTTTTGCATACGAACACGTTGCTGTACATCCTGCATTGCTTCTATTGCCTTCTGCAGAGCGGCAGCATTATGGATGATAAAGCCACAGCAGTAGCGTTGCAAGAGGTGGGCAGTCCATCCGTTGAGTGTGGAAAAACATATGCGTCCGGCTGCCAAGCCTTCAAAAAACTTATTGGGGCTTCCGGTGTCAATCCATGGAATGGGCGCAAAGCTGACCCAAAAGATGTCATGCGCTTGCAGGGCTTGCTGTACGGCTTGGGCGTTTCCTGTGGGCAACCACTCTACGACATCCCGGAGCCCTTGTCTGGCTATGTAATCCTGCATAGCGTTTTTTTGTTTGCCCTCACCCATGATGCTGAAACGTATCTGTTGCCGCAAAGACGGTGGCAGCTCGTGTATTAGCCGCAGCAGTTGTAGGCAGTCGTTTGCGTCGCCCAAGCTGCCAGCGTACAGCATGCGCAGAGGATGAGCTTCTTGCGCGGGTAGCGGTATTTCAAAGAAAGCATCATCTGCCATATTGGGCACACATACTACATGTTTTATGCCGTAATGTTTTTTGATGTGAGCTTTCATAGAGGGGGAGACAGCCACTACCAAACGGGCATGTTTATATACTTGCTTGGTGAGCCAGTAGAGTATGCGCTGCACAAAAGGAAGTCGTTTTAAAAAGCCCAAGGCGAACGGTATTTCGGGCCACAAGTCTCGGCTTTCAAAAACATATGGTTTGCCACGCAAACGGTGGGCAACATAAGCCACAAAACCTACGGTCAAGGGAGTGGAAGTGGCATATAACCAATCGTAGCGACTGCCCAAGGCATGCCGTAGAGCAATGCTTGCATACCGAACAAATGCCCATAAACGTTTCGTCCAAGAAAAATGGTTGCTGTAGGGAATGTAATAACTTCGCAGCTGTAAGCCGGGAGGTAGTGTCTCGGGGAAAACAGCTTCCTTTTGTTGTCTGCTGGTGATAACCTTTACCCGGCAGTCGGCTTTGGCAAGGGCACTTGCCAAGTAATAAGAGCGACGTGCCCCCTCTTGCTCGGGTGTCTTGAAATATTGGTGTAAGAACAAAATGTTCATTCCAGAAAAAATTATGGTTATGATTTTTTGGCTTATTCAAAGGTTTGTAAAACTTTCTATTGAAAAACAGATGAATTTTCTATCTTTGTTAATCAAGAATTAACTTGCTCGTTACAAAGTGTAAACCAAATGTAAGTAATATGAAAAAATTTAGACTACTTGTAGTAGCTGTCATGATGCTGGGCATGGGCGTTGTATATGCTCAAACTACTGAAAAAAAGACCCTTCGGACCGAGGAGTATCAAGCAGAAGTAGAGGTGTGTGTGGACTGCCAAGTGCAGCCGCAGGCAGAGCTTACCTACTACTTCCTGAAAGAGGGAAAAGTAGAGAAAAGCAAAGGAAAAGTAGAAGGCAAGGTGCTGCACGGCAAAGCCAAGCTCTTCAATGAAGGCATGGAGCCCGGTGCCGAAGAGTTGATTATGGAGGGAACCTTCCTCAAAGGGCTGCCTCACGGGGAGCTGAAGCACTACGTCTTTGGTGTGCTTGAGCTGGTAGAAATGTTCGACAATGGAAAACTCAAAAAGCGCATGTACTACACGCCCCAATCAGAAGGTGAAGGCGTGGAGATAGACCATACCATCGAGTACTTAGGTTACACACCCGAGGGCGCTCGTGTAAAAGTTACTTATCACACCTTTGCCAGCCGTATTGAAGGCGAAGGCATTGAAAAAGAGCAAAATGGCGAATTGGTTCATATCTTTGATGGTACCTACAAGCGCTCTTACTTCTACAAGGAACAAGAGGAACTAAAAGAAGAAGGTACCTACCGCATGAACAAGCGGGTAGGTGAATGGAAAACCTATTACAATGATGGCGTAGTGGGCATTCGCCACTACGATGACCAAGGCTTGCTTGTCTCAGAAAAATTCCTGAAAAACGGGCAGCCTTTCACTGGTACCGTCATTGACGAAATCTTCAATCACCGCATACGTGTGGGAGAATATCAAGTGAAAGAGGGTGTGCGTAATGGCTTGTCGAAGTTTGGCTACCGTAAAGAAGCTTATCTGAAGCAAGTGAATTATGCCAATGGGGTGCCTATAGACAACTATAACGATACACATGCTTTGCGTGCCTTTTTGAAAAACCGCAGCATTGTGAAAGAAGCCAATCTCAAGTTGCAATGCGACCAGCGCGGGGGCGGGCTCTTTATCGATAAAATTCAATATACCGATAAAAACGAAGCCATCGTATATGTGCACTTCCGTGCTCTTTCTTTGAAGCCCTATTCAAGCGTCTTTACCGGAGCCCCCGGAGCGAACGATGCCTTTGCCGCTATTGACATAGCTACGCAGAAAGTATTTCCACTGAAAGCAGCTTTTAATATTGAATTGCCACCTTCTTTTTATCCTATCACCTTTGGCGAACAAATCAGCTTTCAATTGGTTATTGACGGCTTGACGCCCGCCCATCGTTTCATCAGCATAGTTGAAGGTGACCCGTTAAATTCGTATATTGTAAAGGAAGATGGCACCGCCCAGTACTTATGGGGGTGCTATGAGGTCAATGTGAAATAACAACTAAATTCTATGTGCCATGAAAGCTTACCTGCTCTCCTTTGCATTGGGCATGCCCTTTTTGGCGGCTGCCCAGCAATTTCAATCGAAAACCATAAAGATTGAAACTGACGAATACAAGGGGGAGGTGTCGGTGTGTGTCGATTGTGCCGGCATCAAGCCCGAGCCTTCTAAGGAGTATTTTTGGTTGGAAGGGAATGTCGTGCAAAGTGGAGTGGGTATGCTCAAAGGCAAACCCCTTCATGGTGAAGCGAAACTTTATACCGAAGGACTGGAGGGGGAGAAACAGCTTATCATGGAGGGGCATTTCTTTGCTGGACTAAAAGATGGTATAGTGAAAAACTATGTGTTTGGTGAGTTAGACACCGAAGAGCATTATGAAAAGGGTGAGCTTAAACGCATAAACTACTATTTTCCCGGCAAGGAGGGAGTGGACAAGCGGGTGGAGTACTTGGGCAGAGAAGGACAGCAGTGGAAAGTACTTTTCACCTTCTTTTCTACAAGAACACAAATTCAGGCGGAAGGCTATCGCAAGCCCGTAGGGGAAAGTTTCAACGAATTTTTTCATGGCGCTTACAAAAAAATACTTACAGACAGCACCGGCAAGTCCTACACCAAGGAAGAAGGACGCTATGACATGAACCGCCGGGTGGGCGAGTGGAAGGAATACTACCCGAACAACAATGCTTATTGCGTACGCATCTATGATTATGATTTACTGAAGAAAGAAACATTCTTTACAGCTTCGGGGCAGCCGTTTAGCGGGGTCATCGAAGACAGAAATGCATCTTTGAGCCGTGTGTACGCTCGTATAGAAGTAAAAGACGGCTCGCGAAACGGTAAAACCGAAGACAGCTACCGGAGCGGTAACCCCTCGCGCACGCTTGTATTTGCACAGGGCACACTAAAAGAAGGAGGCGAAGCACTGGAGAGCTTCTTAGCCCAAAATCCGGTGCAAAAAGAAAAACAACTTTCTTTTCAGTGCGACCAGCGCGGTGGCGGCTTATATGTCGATAAAATTCAATACACCCCCAAGGGTGCTTTGGTATATTTTCACTACCAAAACATCACCCTGCACAACGGGGCAATAGTATATACCCCCCCTCCGGGTGCTAAAAACGCTTTTACAGCCTACGACATTGCTTCGGCGGCTCAATTCCCTGTGAAAAAAGTCTTTGGCATACCTACTGAACCAGCGTATGTGCCCCTGGCTTATGGCGAAATGATTCCTTTTGTGTTGTATTTCGAAGGACTTAAAGAAACCCATCGTTTCATTTCCTTGATAGAAGGCGATCCCGAAAATCCTTACATCATTGATGACAACGGCAACACCACATACAATTGGGGATGTTATGAGTTGAGTATCAGATAAAGAAGAGAGGTGATTTGTAATAGAAAAATTTGTTTGAAGAAAAAAGATTCTCTATACTTACAAGCAAGTGTGGTAAATAGCGTGTAAGTTATGCAGAAGATAAAGATTGCCTTTTTGTTGTTTATTACTTGTGTGCTCTTTGGTATGGACGCCGCGGCGCAGAATGTGGATCAACTCATTGAGCAATACAATGCCGCTTCTTCGCCCGAAGCCAAAGCCGAAATAGCCTATCAGATAGGGTTGAGTTATGAGGCGAAACGTGTGTACTCTAAAGCTATAGAGTATTACGAGAACGCTGCAAAGATGATGCAAGATATTCCGGTGGACCGCTTTGGCTTCGAGCAGCGCATTAGCGTGATGGAGCGGAATGCTATTTGTCATGCCGAGCTAAAAGAATACAAAAAATCGGAGAATATATATAAACAAATACTTTTTATTTACCGCCAATGGGGCAATAAAAGGGGTGAGTTGTACATTCTCGAAGCCCTTGCCGAGGTGGCATCTAAAGCAGAAGACTACCGGCGTGCGCTCGAATATACCGAAGAGGCGCTTACCTTAGCCAAGCAATTAAAGGATAAACGTAGCCAAGTTAAACTCTACAACAACCTTGGTTTCTTGCACAAGAAAGTTAGCTCACCGGAGCGCGCGCTCGACGCCTTTGACAAAGCCTATACCTTAGTAAAAGAAAACCCAGATGTTTTTAAAAAATCGGAATTAGCCGTTGTCTTGCAAAATATAGGGGTGCTTTACACCAACCTGCGCCAATACGACCGTGCTACCGACTATTACAATCAAGCATTGACTATTGCCAGTGAAAGCGGCGACAAGTCGGAGATGGCAAAAGTCTATAACTATGTAGCCATCAATGAAATGCTCTCGAACCGTATGAACAAAGCCTTCTATGCGGCTGAAACAGCTATCAAATTAGCGCAGGAAGTCGATGATTTGGAAACGCTGGCGTTTAGCTATAAGGTGATGGAAGACCTCTACCGGAGCCGCAAGCGCTACGATAAAATGGCAGAATATGAGCAAAAACGCCTCGAGGTGGAGAACAAACTGCGGGTGCAGGAGGAGATACGCCAGCGTGAACAGTTGCGCTACCAATTGGAGCTGATGCAGCGCGAGTCGGCATTACGCGAGGCGCAGTTGGCACAAGAAAAAGAGCGAGCCGAGCGCGAACGCATACAAAAAGAAAAGGAACTGCGCGAAGCCCAGCTGAAATTGTTAGAAGAAGAAAGGCTACGTGCCGAAAAAGAAGCAGAGTTGGAGCGCCAGCGTCGCCTTGCCTTGGAGCGCGAGCGAGCCATAGAGCTGGAGCGTGCCCGTGCCGAAGCTGCTCGTCAGAAGGCAGCAGCCGACTCTATTGCCAAGGTACAGGCAGAAAAATCAGCTGCCGAAGCCTTAAAGGCTCAGCAAGAAGCCCAAGCACGTGCCAAAGCCGAAGCCGAAGCACGCCGGCAAGCCGAATTGGCAGCTGAAAGGGAAAAAGAAATACAAAAATACTATGTATTGGTCTTGGGCTTGGCTGCCGCTGTCATTGTCTTGGTAGCAATAGGGCTGATACAAACGCGTAAAGCCAACCGTGCTTTGGCACAGAAAAATGAAGAGATTGAAAGACAAAGAAAAGAACTGGCGCTACAAAACGAACGCATTCAAAGCAGTATCAAAGCCGCAAAAATCATTCAGCAGGCAGTACTGCCAAGCAATGCTATTTTCAGCGTGTTGTTTAAGGAGTATTTTGTGATTTTCTGGCCCCGAGATGTGGTTTCGGGCGACTTCTATTGGGTGTATGCCAAGGGCACCAAAAAAATAGTAGCTTCTGTTGACTGCACCGGGCATGGGGTGCCGGGCGCTTTCATGAGCTTGATTGGAAACATGCTTTTAGACAAGCTGATTAAGCTGCAAAACCTCACTGAACCGGATGCTGTTCTTCATAAATTGCACAAAGAGGTGCGTTTGGCATTGCATCAGGGAGAGTCGGAAAATCGTGATGGCATGGATGTAGGTTTGGCTACCATCGAAGATAAGGACAGGGAAACCGTAGTGGTAACTTTTGCCGGTGCCCGCCGTCCACTTTACTATATCGAAAAAGGGACAACTGAACCCAAGATGGTAAAAGGTACCCGCCGTTCTATTGGAGGTATTCAAAACGAAGAACTGGGCTTTGAACGTCATGTGATAGAAATGCCTAAGGGTAGTTACATCTACTTGGGTAGCGATGGTTTTATCGATCAGCATGATGCTGCGGAGCGCAAAAAATTTGGCGAGAAGCGATTCCTTCAATTACTTGCCTCCGTTGCTCATGAACCTCTTGAAAAGCAGAAAGAAGTGCTGGAGCAAACCCTGCGCGAATACATGCGAGGTGCCGAACAGCGTGATGATATTTCTCTGGTAGCCGTGCGCGTGTAGTTTTTGACTGCCCGCCCTCATTACTGAAAGTAGCAGCTCTCTTTTCATCTTGGAGAGCTGCTGCTTTTTTAGCAAATTGCGAGCGCTTTTATTGCAATTGTTCGTTTTAACAAAAACACTTCTTCACCCATGATATACCTCGACCAATACAATTTTGCGGGCAAGAAAGCCCTGGTGCGCGTAGATTTTAACGTACCCTTGAATGAGCATTTCGAAATTACAGACGACACCCGACTGAAAGCCTCATTGCCTACCATCCAAAAAATACTGAACGATGGCGGCGCTGCCATTTTGCTTTCCCATTTGGGGCGTCCCAAAGGAGAGCGGGAAGAACGTTTTTCCCTTAAACACTTGGTTGGTTACCTGCAACGAGCTTTGGGTACAAAGGTGTACTTTGTAGAGGACTGCATAGGTGAAAAGGTAGAAGCAGCGGCGGCACAGTTGCAGAGCGGAGAGGTACTCCTTCTGGAAAATGTACGTTTTTACAAAGAAGAAACTAAGGGCGATGAGCAGTTTGCCAAACAGTTAGCGGCACTGGCGGATGTGTATGTGAACGATGCCTTTGGTGCGGCACACCGTGCGCATGCCTCTACGGCAGTGTTGGCACGCTTCTTCAAAGATAAAGTGTGCGGCTATGTGATGCAGGCAGAACTGGACAACGCACGCCGTGTGATGGAGGAAGCAGAGCGCCCTTTTACAGCCATCATTGGAGGTGCCAAGGTGTCAGACAAAATATTGGTGATTGAGCGCCTATTGGAAAAGGTTGACAACTTGCTGATTGGCGGGGGCATGGCTTACACATTCTTTAAGGCAATGGGAGGTGAGATAGGCAGCTCGCTCGTAGAAGAAGACGCGCTGGAGCTGGCACGCAAGCTGCTGAATAAAGCAAAAGAAAGAGGAGTGCAGCTTGTATTGCCTGTGGACTCGGTAGTGGCAGATGCTTTCGCCGAAACAGCCAACACACAAACAGCACCGAGCAACCAGATACCAGCAGGCTGGATGGGTTTGGACATTGGTCCCGAAGCCTGTAAGCAATTTCACGATATGATTGTGGCATCTAAGACGGTGTTGTGGAATGGTCCTATGGGGGTTTTTGAAATGAAACCCTTTGCCGGAGGCACCCAAGCAGTAGCCGAAGCCTTAGCCCAAGCAACCGCCCAAGGGGCTTTCACCTTGGTAGGCGGTGGCGACTCGGCAGCTGCTATCAACCAATTAGGATATGCCGACCGGGTGTCTTATGTATCTACCGGTGGCGGGGCTTTGCTTGAGCTGTTTGAAGGCAAAGAACTGCCCGGTGTAAAGGCATTGGAGGCATAGCAACCAGTACAAATCAACACTTTGAAGAATCAACACTTTGACGAAGCCCTTGCCTCTTGAAAGTCAAGCAGGGAAGGGCTTACACTGTTTTTTTATACTAACTTGTAAGAGGGGCATTAAGAAGACCGCCGGTTTTTTTGTACAAGAAAATGAATCAGTGTTTTTTGAGGCTGTCGTTGCTTGCATATTCGGCTGCTCGGCACATGTCGTACACCAAACGGGGGTTTTCTTCAAAGGCATTGCCGACAACTACTATATCGGCGCCTGCATTCCATGCCTGTTGGGCTTGGAGAGCGCTGCGAATGCCACCACCTACAATCAGTGGTGCGCTTATGGCTTTGCGTACTTTTCTTATCATTGCCGGAGAGATGGGCTGCGAGGCACCACTGCCGGCATCCATGTAAATAATACGCATGCCCAGCATTTCGCCTGCCATGGCAGTACAGGCGGCAATGTCGCCTTTATTTTGCGGTATGGGCGTGGTATTGCTAATATAAGTTACAGTAGTGGGAGCGCCACTGTCGATGAGCATGTAACCGGTAGAGATAACCTCCAGTCCACTGCGTTTGAGGATAGGGGCTGCCAATACGTGTTGTCCTATGAGATAATCAGGGTTCCGCCCCGAAATCAGTGATAAGAATAGAATGGCGTCGGCTTCAGAATCGATGTGAAGATTACTTCCGGGAAAAAGTACTATAGGTATGTGGGTCGTTACGTTGCGTATCCATTCAATGACATGATGCAGGCGGTCGGAGACAATAAGGCTGCCACCTACAAAGAAAAAGTGAGCCCCTGCTTTGCAGGCGTGTGCTGCTAATAGCTGGCAACGCTCGTGGTCTGTGTCGTCCGGGTCAATAAGTACTGCCAGGGCTTTCTGCCCCTCTTTCTGAAGGGCTTGTATTTTGGGAAACACCATGCCCATTGGTTTTTGGATGAATGGTTTGTTCTGCGAATTTACGAATTTGTTTACTCAGTTCATGAGCCAGTAGATGCCCGGCTTCTTTTTGTAGATAATCCCAGAAGTAGTGCCATGCCTTCTTTTGCTTGGGCATTGGGGTATAAATAGGCATTTGCACCGCTTGTTGAGCAAGAGACTCAGGCGGTAGAGTAGGGTGTTTCTGCTTTTTCTTTTTAGATAAAAACCACTGTACGGCAGCCAGCACTGCAATCCCTACGGCAGCACCTATAGCCACTTTTTTAAGCTGTTGTTGCCAGTGGGCAGCCGTTTCAGCAGCCTGTTGTTTGATACTTTCTTCGTATTCGGCTTGCAGCTTTTTTAAAAGCAGTTTGCGCTCTTCTATCGAAAGACTTTGGTAAGCAGGGTCTTCAAGCAGTTGTTTAAGAGACATGGATATTTTCTTTTACTTTATCGACTAAACGCTGATAAAAAGGAAATTTTGTGCGAAAAAAGAAGAATAACAGTAGCAGCAACAACGACATCCCACCTACGATGAGAAAGCCCAAAAAGTCGCTATGCAACCGTGCATTTATCCAGAAAGCAATGCCCAGACTGATAAAGAGCAGGGCAGAAGAAAGCAAGCTGCTTATAAACAGCAGACTTACCAACGAGTGGGCAACCTTGTCTATGCGCTCTTCTATGTCGAGCTTGCCTTGCTCGTAGCGCAGCAGCAAATAATCTTTCAGCAGTTCCTTTAGTTCGCTCATGTTTGTGAAGGTATAAAAAATTGATATATCATTTCTTGGAGGATGGCGGTGTCGGAAGCGGGGGGAGCATCAACTCCTTTGGCGCGCTTGTCGGCTTCCAAGAGTACGCGCAGCATATGATACAATTCGGGCGCCTGATAATGCTTGCTTGCCTGCACATATTCCTTTACGAAGAAAGGATGGACGCCCAGCAGCGCAGCCAAAGCTTTCTCCGACTTGTCGGGGGCGTGGTGTACCAAAAGTAGTTGGTTGATGTAGCGGTAAAGCATGGCAATGGTAGGAATGGCAGGCATTGCCTTGGGGTTACGCGAGGCATAGTGTATAATCTTGAGGCACTGGGCTACCTGCTTTTGCCCTAAGGCTTTTTGTAGTTCAAACACATTATATTCACGGCTGATGCCCACATATTCGTAAACAGCCTGCGCTTTTATGATTTTATTGTCGTCTTCTTGAAAATTTAGCAGTATTTTGTCTATCTCATGGCTCAGGCGGCTCAAGTTGTTGCCTACCTGCTCAAAAAGCAACTGCACGGCTGCCGGTTCTATTTTTGCCCCTTTGCTTTGCACATATTGCTCAATCCACTTAGGAACTTGGTTGTCGTAAAGCGGTTTAGACTCTACAACGACTCCTTGTTTCTCAATGACTTTGTACACTGGCTTAGTTTTTTCGAAAAAGCCTCCTTTGTGGCACAAAACCAGCACGGTCGAAGCCAAAGGTGCTTGAGCATATCGTTCTAATAGTTTGAGGCTTTTGCTTTCTTTGAGGTCTTTGACCGCCTGAAATTCTTTGACAAGCACCAAACGGCGGTTGTACATCATAGGGAAGCTGCGTGCGTGATTGACAATATCGCCTACGCTTATGTCTTTGCCGTAAAGCACACTTTGGTTGAAGTCCCTCGCTTCGGGCGGCAGAAAAGAGTGCTCGAAGTATTGCGCTACTTGGTCTATAAAAAAATCTTCTTCTCCATGCAAAAGGTACATTGCTGCAACCTCTTTGCCGGATTGCAGTTGGGATAACACATCTTGGGCACTAACAATTGCCATAAATTTAAAAAGCGCTTTTAGCTGAATGAAACTTTTTGGCTAATTTACCAAAAACTGGAAGAATGCTTAAAAGTGCTTTTTCTTGTAAAATGACTTTCCATGTCGTACTTTTTTTGCTGCCTTTGTGGGCAGTCCGCTTAAGCTGGGCGCAGGGGTATATCTATGACTCGGTGGCTTATCATCGGGTGCCGGTTGTTGCTCCTTTAAATCGTGCTGCCCTGAACCAAGTGCCTCCTCGTTTTTCCTTGCGTGCTTATTGCCCTACGCCCCAAAATCAGGGTGACCGTGGCGACTGTGTGGGCTGGGCAGTTGCTTATGCGGCACGTACCATCTTGGCTGCCTGGCAAAAACGATGGACAGGGGAGGAAATCACGCGGAAAGCTTTTTCAGCTGCTTTTCTTTATGACCAAGTGAAGCCTATCACGGATTCGAACTGTATGGCAGGTGCTACCTTGCCGGCGGCTCTGAAGGTGCTTCAAGAGGTAGGGGCACTGCCGCGCTACCTGTATGGCGACTCTTGCCATCGGCAGCCCTTGCGCCCCGATTGGCTTTTGATGGCAGAAAGCAACCGTATTACACACTATCAACGCCTGTTCGATAGCGACTCACCTGCTAAATCAATCTATATTAAACGAAGCTTGGCAGCTGGCAAACCAGTAGTAGTGGGGATTCGTTGCTGCTCTTATTCTTTCTTATTCCCAGATAAAGAACTGTGGCAGCCACAAGCCAATGAAATCATGGAAGCAGGGCAGTCTTACGGTGGGCATGCTCTTACGGTAGTGGGTTATGACGACACGCGCTATGGAGGTGCCTTTGAGGTGATGAACAGCTGGGGGACCTCTTGGGGTAAGGGTGGTTTCTTGTGGATTCGCTACGAAGACATGGAGCGAATTTGCTTGGAAGCCTTTGAGTTGAGTGCGGAACTGCCAACACCGCTGCTAAAGGGCGAATTGATAGCGGAGACTACGGAGGGCAATCCTTTACGTTGGAGTAGGGAGGCGGCTTCCGGATACAGTCGTTTCGTGGCAGAAAGCGGAACTCAGCATACAAAGCCTCTTCTGTTGCGTGTATTGCTTGAAGCGCCTGCTTTCTTTTATGTGATTGGGATGGTGGGCAAGCAAGCAATTCCCCTTTTTCCTGCTAAAGGAGAAAGCGACTTTCTCAGTTACAGCGCCGCCGACCTGCCCGTGCCCATGCAAGTAAATGGGCAGCGAGTGGGGCGTTATGTCATCCTCATCAGCCATGAGGCGTTGCATCTTCCTTCTATTTGCCAACTGATTAGCCACAAACCAAGTGATGATGCTTTGCAAAGGCTGTTGCAAATTATATCGGTGCCGGCAGAACAGCTTGTGTATGGAACTAAAATCATATTTCGGCAGCAAAGTATGGAGCAAAAAGGCGTGCTTGCTGTTTCTTTGGTCGTAAGCAAGGAAGGTGAATGAAGATACATTAGTCGGAGTGTTTTAAACTATCGAGCAGATTTTAGCGTTTAAGCGACTAAAGCAAAAACTTTTTGTATATGAACGTGAAAAGAAATACTTCTTTGTTCTTTTGCTTTGCTTTTGCCTTGCTATGGACAGCCGCCTGCAACAAAAAGGACAAAAGCCCCAAGCCCGAAGATTGGCTTACAGCGGACCGGTGGTATGCCTACAGGGCAAGTGTGGCAGTAAGCATTGCCGGTGTGCCTATCGATAGCCTCGGCGAAGACACCACGCTTGACAGCATTGCCTTGGACTTCCAAAAAGACCGCACAGTTCGGCTCTTAGAGCTAACTCCACAGGGTACTTGGCAAGTAACTTCACAAGGTACATGGACACTAAGCGCCGATGCCAAAACGTTGGAAATAAAAAATTTGAGTTTCTTTTCACCGGCGGTTGATTCTCTACTGCAGGTATTCAATGTAGAGGTTCCGCAGCAATATCAGGTGCGAAAGCTCACTGCCGATGAGCTGGTGCTTTCCTCTAGTGTGAATACAAATGTGCCTTTGGCAGGTTTGCCGTTCCCCGTGCCAGTTGGCATACAGCTAACTATTTACTTCAACCATGAAAATCAACCTTAGAGGGGCATTTACCTTTGCCCGAATCCGTTATCGTTCGGGCGATTGGTACACCGACGAGCGCATGCCTGCCAATTTGTTGCACTCTTTGATTACCTACACTACTTTGCCCGTAGAGCCGGAAGAAAAGGTGGTGTCGCTCGAAAGCGATGAAATTTTTTACTATCCGTTTTGCTACATGAGTGGGCACCGCCTAGTAGAGTTTACCGATAAAGAGCGCCGCAACTTTGAACAGTATGTGCGCAATGGGGGCTTTGTTTTTGTCGATGATTGCAATCACGACATCGACGGCTTATTTGCCAAGTCTTTTGAAAGGCAGATGGCAAGCATCTTTGGGCGAGAAGCACTTCAAAAGCTGCCCAACAACCACCCACTTTATCGCTGCTTTTTTGACTTTCCCGAAGGACCGCCCCCCACTTCTTATGAGCTCAACGGCTGGGGCGATGACTTGGTGCACGACTACTTGAAAGCAATAAAAATTGACGGGCGTATTGGCGTACTCTACAGCAACAAAGACTATGGCTGTGAGTGGGATTATGACTATCGGAACAAACGTTTCTTGGTGGAAGACAACACCCGCTTTGGGGTGAACATTATCCTCTATGCTTTGATGCAATAAACAAAAAGTGTATTTTTGCCGCAAAAACGATGGAAAAACCCCAAGCGCAAGCCTGCATACGCATATTTGAGCAATCGATAGAAGACTATCACCGTCATGACGACGTGAATGCCCCCATGCAGAATCCCTATCCAGAAGGTAGTTTGGAGTACCTGCTTTACAAAAAAAACTGGATAGATACGGTTCAGTGGCACTTGGAAGACTTGATTCGTGACCCCGAAATAGCACCTGAAACCTTGGTGCAGTTGAAACGACGCATCGATGCTTCGAACCAAGAGCGCACCGATACTGTGGAGCAAATGGACGACTGGTTTTTGCACTACTTCGAGCAACAGAAGGTGGAGCGTAAGCCTCATGCCCGCATGAATTCCGAAACACCGGCGTGGCTCTTAGACCGCCTTTCCATCTTGATGTTGAAGATATACCACATGCGGGAACAGACCCTTCGCACCGATGTGGATGAAAATCACATTGCCAAGTGCCAACAGAAGCTGAACGTCTTGATGGAGCAAAAAGAAGATTTGGCGCGTTGTTTCGACGAGCTGGTAGAAGATATCCTAAACGGAGAGCGTTATATGAAGGTGTATCGCCAAATGAAGATGTACAATGACGCTTCTCTAAACCCTGTTTTGTATAAAAAAGCCAAATCATAAGCTTGTGCGTCTGCTGGTAGTTCGCTTTTCGGCAATGGGCGATGTGGCGCTCTTGCTGCCGGTGCTGGTGTCTGTGTTGCACCGCCACCCGCAGTTGCATATAGACCTGCTCACGCGTCCTAAGTTGGCATCCCTTTTTGAAGGCATTGAGCGTCTGCAGCCCTTGCCCGCCGATGTGGATAATGAGTACAAAGGCATGAGTGGGCTATGGCACTTGAGCCGTCGCCTGCCTCTCAGAGAGTACGATTGCCTGATAGATGCGCATCAGAATTTGCGAAGTAACATCATCAAAGCCATAGCACGCCTGCAAGGTGTGCGTTGTTTGAGCATTTCCAAAAACAGAACACAGCGGAAACGCTTTATCCGACAACGGGCTGCTTTTGCTCTGCCTCATGTTACTGAAATGTATGCCGCCCCCTTTCGGCAACTGGGCTTAGATGCCACTTTGCTTCCGCCGCCTTACATGCTTTTTTCAGCAGAGGAACAGGGTGCTTTAGACAATTTTTTGCATTCGCTTGACTTGCTGCCCCAAAAATCTGCATGGGTAGGTATTGCCCCTTTTGCGTTTCACGAAAACAAACAGTGGGGCGTGCATAAGGTAGAAAGTCTTTTGAGGCTCATAAGGCAGAGGTATCCGGAGTGGCGTATCTTTTTGTTTGGTGGAGGAAAAAAAGAGGCAGCTTTGATGGATGAGTTATGTGCGCTGTCGCCTTCACAAATAGTGAATATGGCAGGGCGCTTGTCGCTGCGCCAAGAATGGCATTTCATGCACCATCTGGATGCCATGCTCAGTATGGACTCTGCCAACATGCATTTGGCTGCACTGGCAGGCATCCCCGTAGTATCCATATGGGGTGCCACGCATCCAGCAGCAGGCTTTGCGCCCTTGTTTCAAGCCAAAGAAAACATCATACAACGCAAAGATTTGGATTGTCGTCCATGCTCTATTTTTGGAAGCAAGCCTTGTGTACGTGGCGATAAAGCTTGTATGGAAGGCATAGAGGCAGCGCAGGTCATGGCGCGCCTCGAGAAAGTAGTGCTTGCCTAAGAAGACATCTCTTGCAGCAGTGCCCTGTGTTCTTGCTTGATGAAATCCAGAAAAGGACGCAACGAGCGGTCGAGAATCTGGTACACTTCCTCAAAGTCGGACAAGTCGCCATAGTAGGGGTCTGGCACTTCTGACTGGGGCGCTACCGGGTCAAAGTCACGTATGAGCATGATTTTGCTTTTGGCACGGGGGTGGCTTTGTGCCAAGCGTTCCACCTCGCGCAGGTTGCTGCGGTCGGCTACTAAGATGTAGTCAAAGGTTTCGAAATCTTCCCGGTGAATTTGACGGGCACGGCTGTTGAGTAAAATGCCGTGTTTTTCGGCAATTTGACGTGTGCGGCGGTCTGGCAATTCCCCTATATGCCAAGAGCCAGTGCCGGCAGAGTCCACCATTATTTTACTCTCCAGTTTTTCTTCTTTGACGAGTTTTTTAAAGATTCCTTCTGCCATAGGTGAGCGGCAGATGTTGCCTAAACAAACGAACAATACTTTTATCATAGCTGTGTAGTTTTAAAGTTAACGGTTGAATTGGTTCATGGTTTGCACCGCCCCCACGTTAGCAAAGCTAAGTACTGCTTGCGCCGCTTTGTCTAAGATAGTTGGCAGTTGCTTCTGTTCTTCTTCACTAAAAGGCGACAAGACGTAGTCGGCTTGTTGCCCTTTGGGAAATTCATTGCCTATGCCTATGCGGAGCCGTGCGTACTGACTGGTTTGAAGCAGCTCTTCTATATTGCGCAAGCCATTGTGTCCGCCATGAGACCCTTGGGTGCGCAAACGCAGCTTCCCGAAAGGAAGGGCTATGTCATCTGTGATGACGAGCAGGTTTTCTATTGGTATTTTTTCCTGTTGCAGCCAATAGCGAACGGCTTTGCCGCTCAAGTTCATGTAGGTAGAAGGCTTCAGCAAAATGAGTTTTCGTCCCCGATGCGAAAGGGTAGCAAGCTCGCCATAGCGTTCGGTAGTGAAGGAAAGCGATTGAGAAGCCGCCAAGCGGTCCAGTACCATGAATCCTATATTATGGCGGGTGAAAAGATACTCACTGCCGGGGTTCCCCAGTCCTGCTATCAAATATTTCATCGCTTTTAAAAGTTCAGACTAACACAACAAATAGCAAAGATAGCAGTTTTTACAAGGCTATGAAAGCGATTCAGCCATAGCGAAGGCGGTTGAAGAGGCGTCGCCAAGGAGTTGGGCGATAATACCGGGCAACTGCCCGGAGGATGCGGCTATCCGGAGGCGGAAGCTCATCGGGCAACTTCACGGGGTGCGTAGAAAGCCAAGTGTTGAACTTGCGAGTATATAAGCGGAAGTGGGTGCTGTGCTTGGTATATACGTGGCGGCATTTGCTATGACGCGGATAGAGGCAGTATTTGCTTTGGCGGTAGAGGTTATAGCAAGCCCGTATAGCCCAAGAGTTATTTTCCCCTTTTTGTTGCTTGTAAAGCATGTAGGGCAAATCTTCGCCCCCTTCGGCAAAGCTGCGTCTTGCTTTTGGGTTTTGCCAGAAGTCTTCAAAATCAGAAACTTCCCAGTCTATGCTTTCCCAGCGGTCGTGCCAGATGCCCCACCCCCATGAAGAAAATCGGGGCGCAAGAAACAGGTCATGGGGATAATCGGCGGGCAAATGGATGGGAGGCGAATAGCCGCTCAAAGAAAACACCTGCTTCTGGTTCTTATACTTTTCCAAAGCGGTATTCATGAATGTGAGAAAGTCAGCGGTGCACTCTAAGTCGTCTTCTAATACAATGGCTTTGCCATATTCTGCAATCACAGAAGAGACCCCTTCTATGACAGCGCGCGCCAGTCCTTTGTGTTGCTGAGCTAAAAAGATGTGTTTGTGTGGGTGTTGCAGCGATTGCGCCTGTTGGTATGTTGCCATGACAGCAGCTTTTTCCTCGCTTTTTTTGGGGGCGTCGATGAATATGAAGACCTCGGAGTGCACCCATTCGGGCGTTTGCTCTAAACAAGCAAGTAAGTGTTGCAAGGAGGCGGGGCGTCTATAGGCAAAAATCACAATAGGAGCCAGACTCATATGTTCAGGCAGTTGTTTTCCTTGTAAAAGAAAGAAGTGCAAGAAAGCTCGGTGCTTATGGGTATCATACCATAGAAATCGAGTCGTTTGAAACCTTGTGAAACTAACCAAAGCAGACTTTCCTTATATTCTTCACGATTGCTGTTGTCCACAATGATTACCCCGTCTTCACTCAGGTGCTTGGGCGCTTCTTTGATGCACTCGTTGCGCATGATTCCATCGATGACAATCAAATGAAAAGGGGCAGGTACCTCGCGGATGGCATGAGGGTAGGAGGCGCCTGTACGATAAAGCACAGTAGCCTTTTCGGTTAGCTTGCTTTGCACCTGCTTTGCCCAGCTTTCATGATGCTCGACACTATACACTTCCGATACTTTGCGGGCAAAATAGCAAGTAGAACTGCCACTTCCGTACTCGAAGACTCGGAAGTGTTTTTGCAGTCGTTCATCTAAAAAAAGATAGGCAGCATAGGTAAACCACGGAATAGGGTGCCCTGCGGCATCTTCTGAGCGCTTGGAGTAGAACGAGCGAAACCAGCCCAAGTCTTTCAGTCCACTTTGAAGCAGTAAGTTAAGGGGAGCGCCCAACCGTAGCTTATTGAGTATCCACCATGCTGCTTTTTTTATTTTTTTTATCATCGACATAAAATACAGTATTTTGTGCGCGCAATTTAGAAAATAACTACATGGGAATTGTTATTCGCCAAGGGGCAAAGTATTCATTAGTCGCTTATGTGGGCGTATTGGTGGGGGCACTTACAAACCTCTTTTTGATGCCTGCTTTTCTGAGTCCGGAGCAAATTGGGGTTTTTCGGCAGATATTGGCAAACGCTACGTTGTTGAGCGCCATTGTACTTGCCGGCATGCCGCAGGTGATTGACCGCTTTCACCCTTATTTTGAAGGCAAGCGGCGCGATGCTTTCTTTTCCATGTCCATTGCTTATACACTCATGGCTTTTGCTGGGCTTAGCTTGCTGTTGTGGTGGGGCAAGAAGCTTTATCTGGGGCTTTATATTGACAAATCGCCGCATGTAGAGCTTTATTTTTACTATCTGTTTCCTTTGACTTTAGGCATAGCTTTTCAAAGCATCATAGAAGCGTGGTGTAGAGCATATTTGCGTATTGCTGTACCTGCTTTGTTTCGCGACTTCTTTTTGAAGGCGACCATTGCCTTATTAGTAGTGGCGGTGGGGGTGCATTGGATAGCCTTCGGACGTGTGTTCGACGCTGTAGCTGCCTATTATGTAATAGCTGTTTTGGGGCTTACGGCATACCTTTATCGCTTGCATCGTTTCCGCCTGTTTCCCGCCGGCTGGTGGGCTATAGTCCAGGGGCGTTTAAGAGAAATGATGGAATATGCTGTTTTTATTTTGATGGGCGGGCTAAGCATTGTGGTTGTGAATCAAGCCGATATTATGATGTTGGGGATGTTGTTAGGTGAAGCCGATACCGGCATTTATACAATTGCTTTCTTCATGGCAAATGTCATAGAGATACCACGACGGGCAATTTCACAAATTACAACTCCTTTGATTTCAAGGGCATGGGCAAAGCAGGCAATAGGAGAGCTATCAGAGTTGTATTGCCGTTCAGCAATCAATCAAATGCTGATAGGCGGCGCTTTGTTTTTGTTGATATGGCTTAACCGTAAGGAAATATTTGTCATTATGCCGCAAGGCGAGGTGTATCGTCAGGGCATGCAGGTATTGTTTTGGGTTGGCTTGGCGCGCTTCTTCGATATGGCTATGGGGGTGAACAACGAAATTTTGCTGCAATCGAGATATTACAAATTTGCTTTGCTTTCCAATATTTTGTTAGCTGTTTTGGTAATAGCCACCAACTGGTGGTTCATCCCTTGGATGGGCTTGGAAGGTGCCGCGTTGGCTACTTTCCTTTCCATGCTTGTTTACAATTTGCTGCGCAGTGTTTTTTTGTGGGTAAAGGTGCGTATTCATCCGTTCAGTAAGGAAAGTGCAGGGGCGGCGCTGGTTTTGTTGGCATTGTGGGCAGCGCTGGAATTGATGCCTTTGTTACCGGTGCAGACTCTTTTGGGGGCTTTTGTCAACGTACTGATTCGCTCAGGACTGTTGGTGCTCTTGTTGGCGGCGGCTATATGGAAGTGGCGCCTGTCTGCAGAGCTGGCAGACATAGCGGAAGCCTTCCTAAAGAAGCTAAGGCGTAGAGGATGATTGTCTGTAGTAACGGTAGGCATATTTGCGCAGCGACTCGCTTATTTCCTGCGGGTGCATGCCGCATTGAATAGCGGCTTTTACTGCTGCTTTGATAGCTCTTTTTTTTCCACCATTACGTTCCAGCCATAGTGCATGGGCATAATGTGCTTGGGCATTGTCGGGTTCCTGTTGTATCCAAAAATCGAGGTAGTCTTTGGCTTCTTTGTCTTTGCCTGCATGCAGCAGCAACTGGGCACGTTGTATGAAATAGGCGCTTTCATCACCTTGTTTGAGTATGGCTTGACTGTTGGCATAAAGGGCAGAATCCCACTGCTGACGTGCGGCATGATAGTCTGCCATAAACGCATAATAAACAGCCCGTTCGGGCGATAGGCTTATGGCAGCTTCTATATAAAGCAGAGCCTTTTCATATTGATTCTGGGCGGCACAAGCACGCGCTATGTCAAAATAATCGTCGGCTTGCAAGGGGTGATGCTGAGCGTAATGTTTCATCAGTTGTAAGCCACGTTCATAATTGCCGCTGCGTAGCGACAGCTTGGCGCAGTTATACACAATCTCAGCAGGGGCATAATCATGCTCTGCGGCTTGACACCAACACTCGGTAGCTTCGGTCCATTGCTCCTGACGGGCATACAGGTTGCCCAGCGCAATCCAGATGTCTGTTTGTCGGGGGCGTAGTTTTAGTGCCTCTTTAAAGGCTGCCTCTGCTTCTGCGTATCGATGGGTTTGAACATATAGCAAGCCCAAATAAAAATGGGCGCGGTAGTCTTGTGGCATGCAAGCCTGAGCCGCCTGCAGTTTTTGAATGCGTTGCTCCATAGCCCTATCGGGCAGTTGAAAATAGCAAAAAGCCTCTAAAAGGGTGGCACGGCATTTCCACTCATTGCGTTTGTTCTGCATGAGTTGCTGGCATAGCTGCAAGGCTTGCTCGTAATTGCCGGTGTAAAAATAGCTGCGTGCAAGCCCCCATAGTGCCGTAGGGGAGTTGGGGTTGTCTGCCAATGCCCGCTTGTAATGAAGGCTTGCCTGTTCGTAATCGCCTTCATACATTGCCATGAGGGCAG
Organism: Thermonema lapsum; assembly: GCF_011761635.1. Lineage (NCBI taxonomy): Bacteria > Pseudomonadati > Bacteroidota > Cytophagia > Cytophagales > Thermonemataceae > Thermonema > Thermonema lapsum. The sequence goes on along the minus strand of NZ_JAASRN010000001.1, from coordinate 1,004,631 downwards.
CCTGCAGATGGTCACTGTGCTGTGCTCGGCTGCTTGTAACAAGCAAACAAAGCCCACATACAAACAGTATAAAATGTCGCCTCCTTTTCATAAATAGATTTTTCCCAAAGCCTTGAGTTGCGCTGTATCCTCTTCTAAAAGATAACAAAAGTAGTGCGCAAAAACCGTAACTTTGGGCGTCTTATGTCGATAAATTGAAAAACTATGAGCGAGCCCACAGAACCTATCGTTTTGGACTTCAGCGATACCTCCATTGCTTTTGCTTCGAAATCCGATGCCGATTTGCAACGTATGCATTGGCTTTTTGGGATGATGAACCATCCGGCTTTGGTGGATGCCGGCACTTTTCTGGTAAAAACTACCCTTGCTTTGCCCTTTACCAAGCCCTTGACCCGCTTCATCGTCAGAGAGACGCTATTCAAACAATTTTGTGGGGGCGAGGATATCGATGATTGCTTGCCAGTCATCGAGCAACTGGCACAGTACGGCATAGGCACCATCTTGGACTATTCGGTAGAGGGCGAAAAGACCGAAGAAGGCTTTGAAAGAACCACTGCGGAGGTGTTACGCACCATTGATTTTGCTGCCCAACATCCGGCAGTGCCTTTTGCTGTTTTTAAAGTAACGGGCATTGCCCCCTTTACTTTGCTCGAAAAAGTGAGTAGCAAAGCTTCGCTTTCGGCAGAGGAAGAAAAACAATGGGTAGAAGTACAACAACGTGTGCACCGCCTTTGCGAAGCAGCTTATCACAAGGGGGTACGTATCTTCATCGATGCCGAAGAAACTTGGATTCAAGCTGCCATAGACCACCTTGCCTATGAGATGATGAAGCGTTTTAACCGCGAGCGGGCGGTTGTTTATAATACCTATCAGCTGTATCGGCGCGACGGGCTGCAGCTGCTGAAAGAAGCTTTTGCTTGGGCACAAGAACAAGGTGTGTACTTAGGGGCTAAGCTGGTACGTGGGGCTTACATGGAAAAAGAGCGTGAGCGCGCCCAAGAACTGGGCTACCCAGACCCCATACAGCCCAACAAGAAAAAGTGTGATGAAGATTATAATGCTGCTCTGCTTTTTTGCCTTGAGCGCATCGACAGAGTAGCCTTTTGTGCCGGTACTCACAACGAGCAGAGCTGCTTGTTGTTGGCACAAAGTATGCAAGAAAAAGACATAGCCCCGCAGGATGAGCGCATCTATTTTGCACAGCTCTATGGCATGAGCGACCATATATCGTTTAATTTAGCAAAAGCAGGTTACCGTGTGGCTAAGTATTTGCCCTACGGACCGGTCGATGCCGTAGTGCCTTATCTGATTCGTCGGGCAGAAGAAAATACTTCCATCAAAGGGCAAAGCAACCGCGAGTATCGTCTAATATCGGAAGAAATAAAACGCCGAAAAAAACGATGATTCGCTTTATGTCTCTACACAAAAACTATTATCTTTAAGAAAAACGGACGTCTGTTATGAAAAAACTGAAGCTAAGTGCATACACCTTGTTAGGGCTGTACGTTTTTTTACTGGCTGCTTGTTCCGGGAAAAAACAAAGCCCAGAGCATGTGCGCTATATCCCTGCCGATGCCCAATTTGTATTGGCGATGGATGCCCGTCGTATTATCAGCAAGAGCCTTCAGCCACAAGAACTTTTCAGCGAAAGCAACTTGAAAGAAATGGGCGCTTCCGACAAAGAAGCCAAACAGGTATCAGAGAGGGCAGAGCGTATTTTGAATTCAGGCATTGACTACGCCAACACCGTGTATGTGTTTGGGCAAACAGAAGGCGAGATAATAGCGGCATTGCTTGCGTTGGATGCCCCCGATAAGTGGAATAAAAATATACAGGACCCTGCTTTCTGGAAAAAGGTTTTTGATAAAGAGGCAGTACCTGCTCTCCAAAAAAAAGGGAAAGTAAAATATTTTGTACAAGAGGAAGATTGCGACCGCCTTGTGGTGGCTTGGGATGAACGCGCTTTACTGGTAGGGAATATTCATGTAGGCTGCAGCGAAACAGAAAAAGCCAATACTGCGCAAGCGCAGTTGCTCAATTTATTTGCATTGCCCAAAGAAAAGCAACTGTTTGAAAAGCAAGAGTCATTCAAGAAAGCACTGGAAGAGGGGGAAGATGTGGTCTTCTGGGCAGATTTGAATGTTGCCGACAAGCTGGATGCGTTCGATAATGTGGATGCAAGTACCAGAAAGTACCTGAAAGATGCTTCCTTTACACTGAATGTACGCTTTGATGATGGCTTGATACAGGCAGATGTAGCCTTTTTACCCTCGAAGGAATCCCTTCGGGAAATGCAGCTTTACTACAATAAAAAAATCAAAAAAGAGGTGCTTAAAATCCCCTACCAGAAGCCGGTGGCACTGCTTAGCTTTGCTATCGCAGAGGCAGCGCTCGACCAGATGGTAGAAAACCAAGCATTGAAAGACATAAACACCAATCTGGTGAAGGAAATAGGGCTCACTGCCGATGAGCTTATTGCAATGTGGGACGGTCAGTTTACCCTGGCACTCAATAGCTTTTCCGGCTTGCCCGAGCTTGCACTTGTTCTGGGGGTGCGCAACAACGACCTCTACAATAAAATGATGGCTTATACCACGCGAAAAGGATTTTTTACCAAGAAGCCCAACGCGCAGGGAGAAGTGTATCTGCTCATGGGCGGGGTAGCACACCTCTATAAAGACGCTAATTACTTGCGCATTGCTTCGGGTGCTTCTGAGTCAATTTGGAAAAGTGCCGATACCCCCGAAGTATGGACTTCTCAAATCCAAAAGTCTTCCTCTTTCATAGGCATTCGTGCCGAGCTGTTGGAGCAATTAGCAAAAAGCCGCTTGCTGAACAACGATGAAGCTAACGAAGTGATAAACCTTGCTGAGGAGTTGGTGATGTGGAGCCCCGGTTACGAGGATGGCAAAGTAAAAGGGCAAATGCGCCTTACCTTCCGTGAAAAAAACAAGAATGCACTTCTTATTTTGATAGATGTGGCAAAGACGATGGCGAAGAAAGCAAAAAAATATGATGAAGATGAGCCTTTAGCAAGAGGCATATTGCCTATGGAAGAAGTAGATGAAGAGGCTTTTGAAGAAGAACCAGTTTTTTAAGGCTACCACCCAAAACGCGGAGCGTTTATCCTTATGAAAATACGTATCGAGGGTTTGTTGCCTGCCCCCTTGGTAGGGCGCCAGCAAAGGCAATCACAAGTGTGGGAGCAGTCTTATGTTTTTGAAAGTGGAAAGTTTTATCAGATTTATTCTCCTTCGGGGCGTGGCAAGTCCACCTTTTTGCATATCCTTTATGGCATAAGAAAAGACTACGAGGGCAGTGTCTTTATCGATGAGCAACCCATCCGGAGCTTTTCACATAAAGAATGGGCACTGCTGCGCCAAAGACGCCTGTCTATTGTCTTTCAAGACTTGCGCCTGTTGACTTCGCTTACAGCTTGGGAAAACTTACAACTGAAAGCGGCACTTTATGCCACCGAACCAAGTCGGATAGCTGCTATGGCAGACCATTTGGGCGTAAAGCATCTGCTTTCACGTCGCGTAGCATCTCTTTCCTATGGCGAAAGGCAACGCATCGCCATCATACGGGCGCTCATCCAACCCTTTGATATGCTGTTGCTGGACGAGCCCTTCAGCCATCTGGATGAAGCAAACATCCAGCGGGTTGTACACCTCATCTACAGTCGCTGTCAAGAGCAGAATGCCGGTTTTATTCTGACTTCTTTGGGTTATGATTACCAAATGAGATTCGATGAAAAACTGCTGCTTGGATAAATTATGATACCACAATTCCGTTCCATCTCTCGAAGCAATGCCTTGAAGCTGGTGTTTAGAGCCTTCCGTGGGGGGCATGTGTGGGCTGCCATCGTGGGGTATGCCATTGGCTTGTGTTTGGTTTTGTTTACCCTGCAGCTGTATCTGACAATGCATGAGTTTTTTGAGTCCGGCAAGGCAAGCAACTACCTCATCCTCACTAAGGAAGTAACTTTGCTGAATACGGCTACCGGCGTGAGTGCAGCATTTACTCAAGACGAAATAGAAGATTTGCGGCGTCAGCCTTTTGTAAAACAAGTAGGGGCTTTTGAAAGCAACCACTTTGCTGCATGGACTTACGGCAACAAGACTTTGCCACTAAGCACGGAGCTCTTTTTTGAGGCTGTACCTGACCACTTTTTAGACGTGGAACCGCCCAATTGGCAATGGCGCGAGGGCGACCCTTTTGTGCCGGTGGTGGTGTCTAAGGAGTTTCTCAACCTCTATAATTTTGGCTATGCCCTGGCAAAAGGCTTGCCTCAAATAACGCCTGACTTGGTTTCTATGGCTCCTCCCTTACCCACCAAGCTCTATGGACCGGCAGGACAGCTGGTCGTGCAGATGAAAGTAGTAGGCTTTTCGGAGCGTATCCCTTCCATCCTTGTGCCTATGTCTTTCATGCGCTGGGCAAACCAACACTTGGCAGGCGAAGCCGCTGCCGATGGGATGCCCGCTCGTTTGTTAGTAAAAGTAACCAACAGTGGCGACCCTCGTTTGCTCGAGTATTTAAAACAGAAAGGGTGGGAAGTGAATCGTAGTCAACTGCAAACCGGGCGCTTGGGCACTGTGGCACTCATAGCCATGTCGGCGCTTGGCTTGGTAGGACTCGTTTTTATGATATTAGCCTTTTTAGTCTTTGTCTTGGCTTTTCGGGCTACCTTATTGGAAAAAAAGCCGGAGGTAGAACTCCTTTTGCTGTTGGGTTACGAACAGCGTTTTATCGAGGCGCACTTTTTGCGTCAATTTGCGCGCATGATTTTGTTGGTATTGTTGTTGTCAGCAGCTGGCTTGGTAGCGATTGGCTACGGCTTTGCCGACAAGATGGAAAAATATGCTATTGAACTACAGCTGTCTTTGCACCCTTTGGTGCTATTGGCGGCTTTGGTTTTGACTGCTGCCACTTTTTTACTGAACCAGTGGGCACTGCGCCGCATCATAGAGAAGATAGAAAAATAAACTTGTTCACTAAGCGTCTCCTTGCTCAAAAAGAAGCAAGGAGACGTGGAGCTTAATTTGTTGAAATTGAAGAAATAGAGGAGGTTTTTTTCTTTGACATTTTTTCCAGCGCTACAATCAATACAATGCCGACTATACAGCTCAGCAGGGCAAGCTCCAGTTGTGCGTCTTGCCCGTACAATTGCTCGTAGCTTGCTGGAAATACATTGCGGGTAAGCAAAGGTACTCCTTTCGAGTTCGTGCTTATCACCTCTTTCCATGGCCATATCTTATTGAGTGAGCCCAGCATAAAGCCGGCGAGAGTAGCCATAGTAGTCGAGGGAAAACGGTGCAGCAAGTGAGAAAGCAGACGCACAAAAGAAAGCAGCCCCACTACGCAGCCGGCAGCAAAAGTACCGATGACCTCTATGCGTAAACCTTTCAGTGCCTCTAAAATAAAAGTATATTTGCCCAGCAACACGAGGATGAAGCTTCCTGAAATGCCGGGCAAAATCATAGCACAGATGGCAATAGCCCCCGATATAAAAACAAACCACAGGCTGTTGGGCGTTTCGGCAGGCATGCTTGCCGTGAGCCAGTATGCCATGGCAGTACCCGCAGCAAAGGCAAGCCAACTACCTATATGCCAGTGTTTTATCTCTCTGCCCACCAACCACACTGAGGCGAGGATTAAGCCAAAGAAAAAAGACCAGACCACCACAGGGTGGTGCTGGAGAAGGTAGGTGATGAGGCGTGCCAAAGAAAGCAAGGCAGTGGCTATGCCCAGTAATAGGGGCAGCAGGAAACTGCCATTTATTTTATGCCAAAATTCTTTTAGACGGAAACGAAAAAGCAACTTCAAGGCTTCCGCATCGATGTTCTTGAGTGTGTCGATGAGTTCGGTATAGATGCCAGCAATAAGGGCGACAGTGCCACCCGATACGCCCGGTACTACGTCGGCACTGCCCATTGCTAAGCCCTTTAACCACAGTGTAAAAGCTCTACGATATTCTTTCATGAGGGTGCTTTATTCTTTGGGAAGGAAAAAGTCGAAAGTATCGCCGCGCAAACCCAGCCGTATAGTTTCCAGCGGGATGACTTCTTGGGGCGCTATGTTACCCAAATTTACATTCGGACCAATCAGCTTGATAAACCACACCTGTTGTGCTTTTTGAGGAGCTTCCCAGATGATTTTTTCGTAGGGGATAGAGTGCAATATCTCTTTTACCAAACCTTCGCGCACCTCACCCGACGAGCGGAACAATCCTACATTACCGGCTTCGCGTGCCTCGCCTATCACTTTCCATGCCCCTGCTTCCAGTTCTGCTTGCATCAGCTCTATCCACATGTAGGGCGGCATAATCTTGGAAGCATCTTTGGAACCGACTTCTGAAAGTACGGTTACCTGCTGCGACAATCGGCGGATGTACTCACATTTCTGCTCGTGGGGCATTTCTATCGAGCCGTCCGATACTTCGGCAAAAGTCATCTTGTATTTGTCCAGTACACGCAAATAGTCTTCAAACTGGTTGCGCACCACGAAAGCCTCGAAGAGCGTGCCGCCAAAATATACCGGAATACCCGCACTTTTGTACACTTGCAGTTTCTTTTCGAGATTGGGTGTAACATAGGAAGTAGCCCATCCGAGCTTTACCACATCTATATAGTCGCCGGCTGTTTCGAGCACATCCTCTACTTGACGTACACTCATGCCTTTGTCCATCATCATGGTAAGCCCTACTTCGCGGGGCTTTTGGGTGCGTTCTGGAATGTGTTTCAGCGTGTAATTCATAGCCACTATGTGTTTAAGATTAAAAAATGAAACATCTTCAATGAAGGTTATTCCCACTCAATGGTTGCTGGGGGCTTTGAGCTGATATCATATACTACACGATTGACACCTTTCACACGGTTAATAATGGTGTTGGATATATCGGCAAGCAGTTCATAGGGCAGGTGCACCCAGTCGGCAGTCATGCCGTCGGTGCTGTGCACCGCACGCAGTGCTACCACCTGCTCATAGGTGCGCTCATCGCCCATGACACCTACCGAATGGATGGGCAGCAGGATAGCACCGGCTTGCCATATCTTGTCATACCAACCGCTTCGGCGCAAGGCTTCAATATAAATATCGTCGGCTTCTTGCAGTATACGTACTTTCTCGGGAGTTACCTCGCCCAAAATACGAATACCCAAGCCCGGACCGGGGAAAGGATGTCGCCCAATGATGGCTTTGGGAAGCCCTAAAGCATAGCCTACTTCGCGCACTTCGTCTTTGAAGAGGCTGCGCAGCGGCTCTATCACTTTCAGCTTCATGCGTTCGGGCAAGCCGCCTACGTTGTGGTGCGATTTGATGGTTACAGACGGACCATTGACTGATACGGACTCAATGACATCCGGATAAATGGTGCCCTGTCCCAGCCACTTTACATCCTGGATTTTATGCGCTTCCTCGTCGAATATTTCAATGAAGGTGCGCCCGATGGCTTTGCGTTTGGCTTCGGGGTCGCTGATGCCGCGCAGGGCATCATAAAATTGTTGCTTGGCATCTACCCCTTTGATATTGAGTCCCAAGCCGCGGTAAGTCTCAAGCACTTGTTCGAATTCATTTTTACGCAGCAAGCCGTTGTCCACGAAAATACAATATAGGTTGCTACCTATGGCACGGTGCAGCAGCATCGCTGCTACTGAGGAGTCCACGCCACCCGAAAGCGCCATTACCACTTTGTCGTTTCCCAGCTGCTCTTTGAGACTGGCTACAGTCTGCTCTATGAAGGAAGCCGGTGTCCAACTTTGGCTGCACCCGCAGATGTTGACCACAAAATTGTGCAGCAATTGTTTGCCCTCCAATGAGTGAGTTACTTCCGGGTGAAACTGAATGCCGTAGGTTGGCTCACCTTCGATTTCATAAGCGGCAACGGGAATATTTTCGGTATGTGCCAGTATCTTGAAGTGGGGGGGGAGTTGCAAGATGCTGTCAGCATGTGACATCCATACCTGCGATGCCTTGGACATGCCCGCAAAAAGTGGATGCTCCGGTAGGTCTATTTGAAGGGTGGCTCGCCCATACTCTCTGATTTGGGAGGGAGCTACCTCGCCCCCTTCTTGGTGTGCCATCCATTGAGCGCCGTAGCAAATGCCCAGTAAGGGCACTTTGCCACGCCATTGCCTGGTATCTACCGTGGGGGCATTAGGGTCTTTTACAGAAAAGGGGCTGCCCGAAAGTACAATCCCTTTGACTTCCGAGTTTAGTGATACCGGGCGGTTGAACGGAAGGATTTCGCAGTAAACATGCAGCTCGCGTATGCGGCGCGCAATCAATTGAGTATATTGAGAACCAAAGTCGAGAACAATGATTTTCTCCATGACGGTGTGCAGCTATGGGGTTTGTTAAATGAAGAATGCGCAAAGATAAGAAGATTTCACACTTTTGTGCCCGAATTTCACACACAGCCCATGAATACATGGAGCAGAAGAAGCCATCAAAAAAAGTTGCTGAGCGCCAACCAAATAGCTCTGAAGGCACTGCACAGTAACCTGCGGGAGCGGGAGGGCATCGGTCGTTACTTAGGTGAATCTACCGCCAGCCTCTTTGCCTTGAATTAAGCTGCTGAAGCAATGCCTCGCTTCTCAAATATTGACTGCTGTGGAGTGGTGAAGTGGCAGTGGCGACAAGCTGCGCGCCATAGCTCGGCATTGGGTTGCCTCGCCTCTTTTCCAGCTCTTATCTGCTAAAGTACGACGCTCCCTGCCTGTAAATTGGGGTTTTATGAAAAAACTGGGCAAGATTTTTGCTTCAGTTACAAGAAAAGTTCTCCGGCGGCGTGGCTCAGTTTTCATGTTTCATGACGCTTTGCTTTTCTTTGGGTGCTTTTATGTTATGACATCAATTGATATCTTTGAGAATCACTAAAACACATTCCGTATGGCTTTAGAGTCAAAAAACAAAGTAGACCCGGCTTTTAGCCTTTCTTCTATGACGGATGTCATCTTCTTGCTGCTGATTTTCTTTATGCTGACTTCCTCGGCAGTAACACCTACCGGGGTGCCGATAAGCACGCCCACAAGTAAGAGTGTGAAGATAGAAATGCAGAAAGTAGCCGTAACCATTACCAAAGACTTGCGGTTTTTTGTAAACGGGCAAGCAGTGAGTGACATGGAAATGTTGGAGATGCGCTTGCGACAATTGCTTTCTACACAACAGGAGGGCGAAGGGGTCGTTGTGCTGCATATAGATAAAGAAGTACCTACGCAATACTTGGTAGAAGTGGCAGGCATTGCCAACAGTCTGAAGGCGCGCGTATCGGTAGCAGCCCAACCGAAGTAAGCATACAATTCAAGCTAAGAGGCATGGTACAAGAGAAAGAACCATTGGAAAAAATAGAAAAGACAAGCAGACGTACGGCTTTCATCGTATCCTTGGTGGTACACGTGCTTATAGTCACTTTGTTTTTCTTTATTTATGCGTGGGAGCCCCCCATACCCCCGCCACCCGAGTATGGCATAGAGCTATCATATGGAAGCGATGAAGAAGGGCAGGGTGAAAATCCTCGTTTTGTGCCTACGCAAGAAAGACAAAGCGAAGATTTACCGGAGGAAAGTGCCACCCCAAACGAAGCTGTAGAAACACCCAGCCAGCTGCCCGAAGCAGAGGTGAGTGTGCCGCAAAAAGCACCCGAAACCAAGCCACAGTTGCCTAAAGACCAGCCTAAGCAAGCCGAGCCAGAGCCTCAACCCAATCCTAAAGCCCTATTTAATCCGGAGGGTAGTGGCACCGGCAAGGGAGATGATGGCAAAGAGGGAATCAAAGGGCGCAGCGAAGGCACTCTGGATGGTAGGGGCTTGTATGGCGGTGGAGAGGGCGGCTTTAGCCTTACCGGCTTGGACGGCTGGAAGCTCAGTTGCAATAATTTGCAAGTCAACGACAATTCAGGTGAAGAAGGTTTTATTACTTTTGAAATTATCGTTGACGAAGACGGTTACCTGCAAACCATCACCACCAAGCAATATAATGTAAGCCCTCGAGTAGTTGCTTTGTATAAAAGAGCCCTGGAAGAGCAGATTGAAGGCTGCTTGGTACGCAGCTCAGCGCGTGTTCCCAGCCGTGCGCGCGGCACCATTACCTTCCGTTTGAAGTCAAAGTAGTACCTTTGCACAAAAAAGTAATCATGAGCAAAAGACAAGAATCTATCCAATTATACGTTACGCTGGATGAGCACAACGTGTGTGAGTCTATTCGTTGGGAGGCAACCCAACAGCCCGACGACGCCCATCAAGATGCCAAAGCTTTTTCATTGGCTATCTGGGATGGTACCGGCAGCGGCACTTTGAAAATAGACTTGTGGAACAAAGAAATGAATGTGATTGAAATGAAGCGTTTTTGCATAGAAACCATCGCTACCATGGCAGACACCTTGCGCAAAGCTACCGGCGATGAGCTGATGGCAATGGAAATAGAGAACTGCTGCAAGCGCTTGGATGAGCGCTTGCTTCAAGAGATGCGCAGCATGAATATGAAATAATTGGCTACTATTGGACGACTCCGGTCCTGAAATAAAAAAGCCGCCCATATCCGGCGGCTTTTTGTTTATTGTTTATTTAGACGGCGTGTTTTTCGTTTGGGTTTGGCTTCTGTGTCCTCTGCTTCTTCCACGTCGGCAAGGATGCGCCCACAGTGCTCACAAACAATGATTTTTTTCTTTTCTTTTATTTCCAGTTGTCGTTGAGGAGGCACTTGGTTGAAACAACCGCCACAAGCATCTCGGGTAACCACCACCACTGCCAAGCCGTTGCCCGCATTCTTGCGCAACTTTTCATAAGCAGTATATAGGCGCTCTTCGATTTGCTTGATTTGCTTTTCACGGTTTTTCTTGAGATTTTTCTCTTCTTCTTCGCTTTCGCTCATGATTTGCTCGAGCTCTTGCCTTTTATTTTCCAGGTCTATGCTGCGCTCGTCAATGATTTTCTGCACTTCTGCAATCTCCTCCTTCTTTGTTTTGATTTTTTCGCTTAGTTCTTTGATTTTCTTATCGCAAAGTACAATTTCGAGTTCTTCGCTTTCTATCTCGCGGCTGATGGCTTCATATTCGCGGTTGTTGCGAATATTCATTTGCTGGTTTTTATACTTCTCGATGCGCAGCTCGCACTCTTTTTTGGTTTGTTTCAGCTCTTTGATTTCCGCCTCCCATTCCTTAATCATGGCTTCGAAGCGGCTGATGCGGGTCTTATATCCTTCTATCTCGTCTTCGAGGTCTTGCACCTCACGGGGCAGGTCTCCACGCATTTTATAGATTTCATCCAGCTGTGAGTCGATTTCTTGTAGAGTTAAAAGCGCTTCTAACTTTTCTGCAACTGTTTTTTCCATCGCTTAAAAGTAATTTATGGGGTTGGTACTGATTTCCGAAATGCAAAGTGCAATATTACGAATTTTTGAGGACAAGTAAGCGTGAATCAATTCTTTTGTATGCACTTCGCTTTCGTAATGTCCAATGTCGAGTATCATCATTTCGCCCTCGGCATCGAAGAACTCATGATACTTTACATCGGCGGTGATGTAGGCATCGGCACCTTGCCGGCGGGCAGTGTGGATAAGAAAAGCGCCGCTGCCGCCGCACACTGCCACCCGGCGAATATGTGATTTGTGGGTTTGTGTGTAGCGGATGACATGCACTGGCAGCTTGTTTTTTACGTATTGAAGAAAGTCGGTAGGGGAAAATGCCTCGTTTAGCTCACCTATGGCGCCGCTACCTACCTCTTGATTGTAGTTCTCTAAGCGGTGTACATAATAGGCTACTTCTTCGTAGGGGTGCGCCATTCGCATGGCGGTTAGTATTTGTGTTTGAAGATGTGCCGGATAAATCACCTCTATGCGTTCTTCCTCTACTTCTTCGAGCCCACCGCCTGCCTGCCCTATGAAAGGGTTGGCTTGCTCGTTGGGTTGGAAGGTGCCCAAGCCTTTTGTTCGAAAGCTACAGTTTTTATAGTTGCCGATTTGCCCGGCACCGGCTGCATGCAGCGCTTCGCGCACTTGTGCCGAATGAGAGAGCGGGCAAAAAACCACCAATTTTTCCAGTGTATGGGTCTTAGGTTGAAGAATCCTTATGTTTTGTAAGCCCAAGCGGGCAGCCAAACTATGACTTACGCCATAATAAACATTGTCTAAGTTGGTGTGAACGGCATAAATCGCAATGCCTTTTTGAATAGCCTTAATAACGACTCGCTCTACGTAGTTGGCACCGGTAAGACTTTTAAGCCCTTTGAATACAATAGGATGATGTGCTATGACAAGGTTGCATCCTTTTTCTATGGCTTCTTCCACAACGGATTCTGTGCAGTCAAGTGTGATGAGCACACCACGCACTTCTTCTTGCGGGTTGCCGCAAATGAGCCGGGCATTATCATAGCTTTCTTGATAAGCAGCGGGTGCAAACGCTTCTATTATCTTGCAAATATCTGATACCTTCATTTTACGCGCATATTTTAGAAATACATTGATTCTCCAATGGGAGCTCTCCCTTCTTTTCATCGAACAAGGGAAAGCTTTCGCCCAGTAAATGATGTGAATTGTTGAAAATTGAGTTTGAGTATGACCGACTAAATTATGTTTATTTAAAATAAAACACAAGTACCTATGAGATTGCCCATAAAACAAGAAAGGAGTTGATTTACAAGCTACCTTGATGCTGTTTGACGTGCGCAGCAACTTGTTACTCCGCAAAACTGCTATGGAGTATGACTCGCTTGACCTGCAAGCCCTGCCACAAGGCGTTTATTTCTTGCGTGTGGTAGGCACAAATCAAGTGCACAGCATACGCATTGTAAAGCAATAGTTGTAGTAGCCTTTGAAGGATGAACAACAAGATATTTTGAGGGTTCACGTTTGTGATGATAGGCGGAACCCTCTTTTTTGTTTATTTTCGTCTTCCATTGGTTCCATTAAAAAAACTGAAAAAGAACATGAGTTTTGAAGTAAAAGGTAAGCTAATTTTTATCGGAGAAGTGCAAACTGGGCAAGGACGTAACGGCGAGTGGCGTAAGCGTGAGTTTGTCATAGAAACGCAAGACACTTACCCCAAACAGATTTGCTTTCTTCTATGGAACGATAAAGTAGAGTTGCTCGATAGCTGTGAACTCAACGATATTGTGCAAGTGCGCTTTCAGCTGGCTTCGCGTGAATACAACGGGCGCTGGTACACCGACGCCACGGCTTATGCTCTCCAGCGCCGCAGTATGCAAGAGCAGGATTATGTGCCTGCCACAGAACAAGACGATTTTCCGGCAGGGGCGGCATTCACCGACGACAGCGAAGAAGAACTGCCGTTTTAATTTCAAAAGCGATAGTTGTCAATTTATATGCCGGAAATATGCGAGCTTTCCGGCTATTTTTTTTGATGACATGTAGCATAAAATCGCCTTGCCGTATAAACTAAACTGTCGCTTTTGTCGTTATAAGGGGAATGGAACCACACAGCTTTTATCTCCTACTTGGGGTTTTCGCTCTCCTGCTAATGGCTACAGTGGCTGCTTTTTATGTGCGTTACAGACATTTGAAGCAAGCGGTTGTACGCATGAGCAAGGAGCAAGACTACTTGTTTCGCCATCGCGATGACTTGTTGTATCTAAGCGATGGCTATGAGGAAGTTTATGCTGGTATGCAATACCGCTTGCGCAATGTTTTGGTGGAGATGAAGGCATTGTCGCAGATAATGCAGCAGCACTACGATTTGTCGCCACTTGGTTTTGACAGGGAATATTTTGCTCTATTGAACAGAGCTATCAAGGAGTGTGAAAGAATTTTAGATGAGGCACAGGAAGATGGGCTCTCTTTGATGAATAAATTTGGGCTGGAACACCATATGCAAGTAATTGACTTGTTGAAATACATGAAGAAGCATGCGGCACGCGTGCGCCGGCAAAAAGAAACCATTCAGGTAATAGTAGATACGGTACCACCATCATTGCCCCGTTTATCTGTTTGGGTAGATAGATATTTTTTGGACAAAGTGATGCACAACATCATGGGGCATATGCTGAAAACCACTGCCGACGGTTGCACCATCAACATCACCCTCACCGACAACACACCGGAGCAATTGGTTGAAATAAAAGTAGAGGTTTTGGGAGCCAAGCCTGCCCGTAACGGCAAAGGAAAACGCTTGTTTTCATCAGAAAATGAATCGGAGCTTTATGCTGCCCATCATTACATCATGGCTTTATGCGGAAAAGTGTATTATTCAGAAAACAGCGATAAAGAGTTGGCTTTTTTCTTTAATCTGCCTAAGGCTGCCACAGATGAAAAAATAAGGATGATGACAGCTTTACTTTCTTTTTAGTGCTGTTGTGTGAATGAAAAAAAATGGATTATTTCGCACGTTCATCAAACAAACGCAATAAGCAACTATGAAAAAAGTATGGTTACTGTTGGCGTGCCTTTGGAGCACCGCCGCTTTGGCACAAATCAGCCAAGGAACTATCTTGGCAGGGGGTAGCTTTGGCATCAATTCCGGCAAAGAGTACACTGAAGAGCGTAATAACAATGTGATTATACGTACAGAGAAGAAATTTACAGAACTCAACTTCAACCCGTCGGTGGGGGTGTTTGTGTCCGATGAAGTAGCTCTTGGCTTGGCTATGGACATCTTTACCCGCAATGCAGATGGTAAGCACGAATATACTACGGTAGGGGTGGGTCCTTTTGCCCGCTTCTATTTGCCTATGAAGCTTTTCTTTGAGGGTTATGTGGGCTATGCAAGCCAAAAAATTGGGAAAAACAAAGTTTATAATGGCTTAGGTTACTCGCTGGGTGCCGGTTTTGCTTTTTTTGTGAACAACCACGTGGCTATTGAACCGGCGCTGCGCTTTCGTGGCTATGCGCTTTCTAATGCCGATGACAGAGACTTGAGCTACGGAAGAAATGGATTGCTTATAGGCGTTGGCTTGCAAACCTACTTCTAACAAGCCAGGGTTGAGGAGCTGTAATATGTACCCGAAGAAGGGCACTCCAAAGAGGGTGCCCTTCTTTTTTTACAGAATGTATTGGCTTAAGTTGTGGTTTTTGATAAGTCCCTGCAGACGCTCGTTGACCATCTCTACAGTAACCATTATTTTGGCATAAGGCGGTATTTTGTCTGGGATATCAAACAAGAAGTCGCTGAGCAGTTGGGTCATGACGGTTTGCAGGCGTCTTGCTCCTATATTTTCCATCTCACTGTTGATTTCATAAGCAATTTCGGCAATGCGGCGCAAGGCTTCGTCTTGGAAGTGAAGCTCTACCTGTTCAGCTGCAAACAAAGCTTCATATTGCTTGGTAAGCGCATTTTTAGGCTCTTTCAGAATACGGTAGAAGTCCTCTTGCGACAGGCTTTCCAGTTCTACGCGAATAGGGAAGCGCCCTTGTAGTTCGGGAATTAGGTCAGAGGGCTTAGACAAGTGAAAAGCTCCTGCCGCTATGAATAAAATATGGTCGGTTTTCACAGGACCATATTTCGTGGCTACCGTAGAACCTTCTACTATGGGCAGTAGGTCGCGTTGTACTCCTTCGCGGCTTACGTCGGGTCCGGGCTCGCTTCCTTTGCTTGCAATCTTGTCTATTTCGTCAATAAAGATGATACCGGCTTCTTCGGCGCGCCGGCGGGCTTCTTCTTTTACCTCATCCATATCGATGAGTTTGGAGGACTCCTCCTCGAAAAGGAGCTTGCGGGCTTCGGCTATGCTCAACTTGCGCCGCTTGCTCTTTTTAGGCAGCATACTGCCCAGCATCTCTTGCAGGTTCATGAGTGTTTGGTCGTCAAGTCCGGGTCCCATGATGCCCACATTGGCACTTGCCGACTGCGACACGCTGATTTCTATCTTTTTATCGTCGAGCTCGCCACGGCGCAGACGTTCGCGGAACAGCTCACGTGTTTTTTGGTTGAGGGCTTGGTCTTCGGAAGAAGCCCCCGGGCGCAAGGGCGGTATGAGGGCATCCAAGATAATTTCTTCGACGGCTTCCATGGCTTTGGCTTTCACTTCTTCCTGCTTTTGAGCCTTCACCATATTCACGGCTTGTTCGACCAAGTCGCGCACCATGCTTTCCACATCACGCCCTACATAACCCACTTCTGTGAATTTAGAAGCTTCTACCTTCACAAAGGGAGCATTTGCCAAACGCGCCAGGCGGCGCGCAATCTCTGTTTTGCCTACGCCAGTGGGTCCAATCATCAAAATGTTGTTAGGCACAATTTCGGCTTGAATATCCGTGGGGGCGTGCATGCGTCGCCAGCGGTTACGCAGGGCTATAGCTACATGCTTTTTGGCTTCTTTTTGCCCGATAATATACTTATCTAATTCAGCTACAATCTGATGCGGTGTGGGAAAATTATTTTCGCTTTTCATCATTTGATGATTTCATTTATGGTTTGAAAGTTTCAACAAGCACAAAGATACGTTTTTCGGGGGCATTAGCAGAGAGGGGTGGGGTGAAAGTACACAAAGTAGATGGCGATGGTGTAGAGCAGCTGATAGACCGTGGCAGAAGTGTGCCACTGCCAATGATATTCCGTACCGAACAAGAGAGGCAAGTCGTATTGTATCACACGGCAGGTGCCTATGAGGGGATGGTTAATCAACAGCTTGCCTTCGCCAGCTTCTTCTACTGTGTAAAGCAAGCGTTGTTGGGCGTCGAACCACTGCCCGCCGCGGGTAATTCCTTTTTGCACGCGGCTTTGTGCTACATACACCTGCTGTCCGTCCCAACGCCCCAAGCAGCTACCATCCTGAATGCGGTAAAACACATATTCATTCTTTTGCTTTTCTATTTGAACCAGAGGACTTCCTTTGTGATAAATGGTAGCCAGTGGCACTTGACTTTGTGCCACAGTAATGAGATTTATGCTCGCAAAGAGCAGGGAGCACGCAACATATTTCAGTATTTCCATAAGTACAAGGATGAATTTTCTTAAATTAACGAAAATGAACGAATTGCTCAAATATCTATGCGCCTTCTCTTGAGTCTTTACTGTTGTTTGTTTGCATATGGACTCGCTGCACAGCCCGATACCGCCTATTTATCGATGCGAGTGCAACAACTGATGCAGGAGGCTGATGTAGAGGGCGTTGCATTGGCAGTGCTTGTGGATGGCAAAATTTACTGGACTAAAAGCTTTGGCTGGGCAAATATACGTACGCGGCAGCCTCTTACCAATACCACCATCATGGAAGCGGCTTCTTTGAGCAAGCCCCTGTCGGCTTATGTTGCCTTGCGTTTGGCACAAGAGGGTATTTTAGACCTTGATAAGCCCTTGGCAGATTATCTGACAGCTGCCGAGCTGCAGACATTTGTGGGGGGCAGCATCAGCGACAGGCGTTGGTATCTCATCACAGCCAAGCATGTGCTTAGCCATTCGGCAGGTTTGCCCAACGGACGCTACGGCAAGCTGAGCATTGCCTTCGAGCCGGGCTCCGATTGCTCTTATTCGGGGCAAGGGTTTGCTTTTTTGCAACGGGTATGTGAAAAGCTCACAGGTGAAAATTTTGAGGCACTTGCCCAAAGATATGTGTTTGACCCCTTGGGTATGTCGCACAGCAGCTTTGTTTTTCGCAGTGGCTTTTTGGGGAATGCCGCCTATGGGCATTGGAAAAATGGATATCCTGCACAGATGCGGCGCCATGCCGAAGCCGGCGCGCACCATAGCCTGCTGACGACCGTAGTCGATTATGCTCTTTTTATGGAGGAGCTGCTGCATCCTCGAAAGCTGCAATCTTCTTTTCATGCCTTGATGCTTCAGCCGCACAGTCATGCCCGCAGCGGACCTCTCAAACCTCTTGATTGGGGTTTGGGCGTGGGGGTTTATGATTGGCAAGGCATGCCCGTATTTTGGCATTGGGGCGATTACGGCAACTTTAAAAACTATATGATGGGAGTGCCGGCGAAGGGCTGGGGCGTGGTTGTATTTATCAATTCTGAAAAGGGGTTTCGCATTATAGAAAGCCTCCTGCGGGCGGTATTTCCTGTAGAACCGCTGCCTTTGCATGTCTTGGGCTATGAGTCCTATGATTCACCATACAAAACGCTGCTTGCTGCTTGGAAGCAAGGACAGTTAAACGCTGTTATAGAGCGGCTCAACCAGTTAAAGGCTACTCGAAAGCAAGAGCTACTCCCTTCCGATTTGATACGGCTGGCTGTTTTTTGTTGGCAAAACGGGCGTCACGATATGTTAGAAGCCCTGCTGAAGATGGCTTTGTTGCTCTTTGAGCACCATCCGGCTGCTTTGGAGTTGATAGGCGACGTGTATATGCAGATAAATCAAAAAGAAAGGGCATTGGCATGCTATAAAGCCGCTTTGCTTAGGGTGCCATACCATCAAGGCTTAAAAACAAAGATAGCATCAGCAACACCGCCTTAGGCAAGAGGCGAGGGGGGCGCTGCCTATAGTTTGCCCCCTTGAAAAGGATTCAATTTTTGTAATGTATGGTAGAAAAAATCCTCTCCTTTGCGCACGAAGCGCGGAGCAGCGGGGCGCCAACCCAGCTTAAAAGAAAACCACAACTGTGAAGTATTTCCTGATATGTTCTCGTCGATGCGAAAACCGTCGTTGAATACCTGTCCTTGCAGGGCGATGTACCAATGGGGACGGTTGTAAGAAAAAGAAGTGCCCACGTCGCTGTACAGCCCTACTTGGTTGGCTTTTTGCCAATGGCTGTTTTGCATGAGATAGTAGCGCATGGGCTGAAAGGCAAGTCCTAAATTGAGCAAAAGCGATAGTTGAAAGTATTGATACACCAATGTGTGGGCATAACCACCACCTACGCCCAAATACAGACGCCGTACACTTTGAAGTCCCCCTGTGTCGCCAAAGTCGCTGCGTATGGGTGTAGGCACCATCGAAGAGTCGCTTTGCAAGCGCGAGAGGTTGAAGGCACCACTGAGCAGCCACGAGCCGGCGCTGCGCAGCTGTCGTTCGGTATAGATGTAGGCAGCTTTGTAAGAAAAGCGTTTAGGTGAAAATATGTAACTGCCTTTCAGTGTAAGGCTGTTGGCTGTCAGGTCGCCTTGTTTATAGTAGGTGTAAGGAGGCATGTAATTGGGAGAATTTACATCTACCATGCCGCGATAGCGGCGCCAGTTGCCCAGCAAAGCTACTTGGGGTTTATTGAAAGCTATGCTAAGGTCTGAGTAGTTGGTATTGCCATAGTTACGCGCATTGAATTCAGACAGAGGCAGCTTAAAGCCCATCCCAATGGTGAGGCTGCGATAAGAAAAGCGAAAACCATGTACTCCGGCAATGTTGGGAGTCCAGTGTACGGTATGATTGCTTTGTTTGCTTTTCAGTTCAAAACTGTATCCCCGGTTGTCGATGAAATACTCTACCATCATCCGGTTGATGTCCTGCTCGATATAGGTACTGTCCACCGGAAAAACCTTGCGCACACAAAGGTGTGAGTCAGTGGGCGCAGCTTCTTGGCAGTATCCTACGGCTCCTGTCAAAAAGAGCACTATCGTTACGATGAAAAAGTGTCTTTTTCCCATGTCGGTGCTTCTGTCTTGATGTCTTTGATTCTCAGTTGTAGGCTTTTGTTGCCTCTGTACTCGTTTTGTTCCAAGTGATAGCAAATATAAAAAGACTGTCCGACAGAGAGCTTGTTTGCCCATTCGCCCATACGGAAAGCAATGGCGTCAAAGACTACTGGGCTGTTTTCTTTTACGCGTAACTTCAGGTGATTGTCTTTTTGCCCTACGGTGCGTGGCGCCTCAGCCAGCTGCACACGGCTTACCAAGAGAGGTTGTTCATTGCCGGGACCAAAAGGTGCCAACTCGCTCATGATGCGCTCGGTGGTTTGGTCTAAGTCGCTTAAAGACACAAAAGCGTCCACTTCCAGTGTGGGCTCGGCTTGCACTTGTTTCAGTTGTTCGCGGGCTACCTGTTCAAAGCGTTCTCGGAAGGCAGCTATTTTGTCTAAGCTGAGGGTCAAGCCGGCAGCATGGGCATGCCCTCCGTAGCTATCGAGTAAGTCGCTGCAGGCATCGATGGCGCGATACAGGTCGAAGCCTTCGATAGAGCGTGCCGAGCCGGTGGCTTTGCCGTTGGATTCGGTCAGGATGACCGTGGGGCGATAAACACGCTCAACACAGCGAGAAGCCACAATGCCTATGATGCCTTTGTGCCAATGTTTATGAAAGAGCACATGACTTTCATAGCCCTGCATGCGTAGTTTCTCTATCATGTGCAGCGCTTCTTCGGTTACTTTTTCATCCAGCTGTTTACGCTCTTGGTTGAGGCGGTGAATATAAAGTGCTTTATCGTAGGCATCGGTAGGCTCATTGCTCAAAAGCAGCTCGATGGCGAGGCGTGCATGTTCCAGCCGCCCGGCAGCATTGATGCGTGGACCGACACCAAACACCAAGTCGCTGATGGTGTAGTCGCGGTCTGTGGCAAAGCCGGCTATTTGAAGCAGCTCTTTGATGCCCGGCAATGGGTTTCTTTTTAGTTTTTTTAAACCGAAATATGCCAGCATGCGATTTTCGCCTCTGATGGGCACGATATCACAAGCAATGCTCAGGGTTACCAAGTCTAAGCTGGCATAGAGGTGTTGTTCATCTATGCCGTAAGCTTGCGCATATGCCTGCATAAGTTTGAATGCTACGCCACAGCCCGACAGTTCTTTGTAAGGATAATGGCAATCGCTTCGCTTGGGGTTGAGGATGGCTTTGGCTGTTGGCAGGCGTTCGTCCGGCAGGTGGTGGTCGCAAACAATCACGTCGATGCCTTTTTTACGGGCATACTCTATAGCTTTGAAGTCTTTAATGCCACAATCGAGTGTAATCATGAGCTTGCAGCTGTGTTTGCTGGCGTAATCGACGCCCTGCAGAGAGACACCGTAGCCTTCTGCGTGCCGGTCGGGTGTATAGTAGTGAAGCGCCTTGTGAAAGAGCTTTAAAAAACGGTACATCATAGCAGTGGCGGTGGTGCCATCCACGTCGTAGTCGCCATAAAGCAAAATAGGTTCTTGGTGGCGTATAGCCCAGTGCAGGCGCTCCACAGCGACATACATGTCGCGCATCAGGAAGGGGTCATGCAGGTCGCTGAGCTTGGGGCGGCAAAAAGCGCGGGCTTGTGTGGGGGTTTCTATGCCTCGTTGAGCAAAAAGGATAGCCGGCAGGCGTTTGAGTTGCAATTGTTGCATGACTGCCTGCAACTGGCGGGCAGAGGGTTGGGGTTTTAATATCCACTGCATGTGTTTTTAACATTAGGGGTGTTCTACGCGACTCACCTGCACGCTGCTCTGTAGATGCCTGCTCACTTCGAAGCGCCCGTGTGTAGAAGGAGCTTGTTGGAAAGCATGCTGCAGCAAGCAAGCCACCGCTTCTTGGTCGCCTTCAAAATAGGCAGTAAGTAGGGGGATGATTTGTCGGTTGAGTACTCGCAGGAAGTTGAAGTTTTGATTGGTTTGAAGGAAAAAGGTATGTCCTATCAAAAACGCTTCTCCTTTCTTGCGCAGCAGCTCCTGATTGAGCGCCCACAGGAAATCGTTGTATGCCACGCTGCTCAAATCGTAACGGGGGGTAAGCTCTACCAATTCGAAATAGCGGGCATACAAAGCCATTTGTTGCCATGCTTTGCGCATGTCTTCGATGGTGGCAACCAAATAGAGGTTAGGGGGCAGTCCTACATATTCTCCTGAGGGAAGAGCTATCTTCAGCGGATTGGCTTGCCCGATACGTTTGTCCGGGTCGAAAAGCAGCAGCATCTCTCCAAACAAATCTTCTATGGGTGCGCGCTCAATGCCCTCTAAAAGCAAAACAAATGATTTATTGGGCTCTTTCTCTGCTCGGCGAGCCAGCCGCAGCAAAAAGCCGTCTTCCCACGATTGGGTGTGGGTTGAAAAACGAATGACCATTTGCGCGTAACCAATGCCTTTGTGTAGTGCCAAAAATTCTATCTGTTCACCTAAAAAGTGTTGCAACTGCATTTGTTCCCTTTCGCTTTTGCTCAGGTGCTTGCCCGCCAGCTCTACTGCCAACTTGATGGCTTCTCTGGTCTTGCCGGTGGCTATGGCACCATAGAAGAGGGTGTTGAGGTTGTGCATACTGGGCAGGCGAGGGCTTAAACGGCGCACTACCTTCGGTTTGTTGGGTATGAGCTGCCCTTCTGGGCTCACGCCAACAGAACCAAGCTCTTGTCGCCGGCTGCGTAGTGCCAAACGCACCTTTTGAATCAAAGCACTGCTGTCTTCTTTGAAGCCTTCCCCTTTGGGTGTAAGCATCCATTGTGGCAATACGTGGGTGGTGCGTTGCGCCAGCTCTGCTATGCACAGGTGTGCGAAGGCTTTGCGTATTTTGTTCTTTACTTGAAGGCGTAAACCGTGGTTCCACCATTCCGGCGCTACCGAGTCGGCAATATGCATGCGACTGATGACCTGCTGCACAATCACCGAGGGGCGTTGCAAAGAACGCCTGTCTTGCATGATGCGAAGAATCGGATAGTAAAAGTCTTCGATTTTATAGCCGGTGTTCATCTCCATGGCACCACTTGTCTTCCTATGAGTTTAAAAATAGCTAAATATTTTGAAGTTGTCATGTGCGGATTCTCAGAATTATGGAAACAAATTGGCAATACGGCGTAGGATGCGCTCTTCTTTTTCCTTTTGTCGTTCGTAGTGTTCCAATGGAAAAGGCAGCTGTTTGCCCTCTTCAGCCGAGCGTAAGTCGTTACAAGTACGTCGGTAACACTCTATCCTCCATTGCCATTCTTGCTGCACAGCGCGCAGCATCTGCAGCTGCTTTTTCTTCTGGGCGGCGTCTATTGAGGCTTCTAAAAGCTGCCGGCGAGCGGCTTCTATTTTAGCACTTATCTCTTGTATGAGTGATTGCATTTCATCCATAGTCTTCTTTTTGTTTGTCCTAATGAGTCGGAAAATACAACATAGGCACCGTTTTTAATAACGGCATTGATGAAAATCATTGGCTGGTGGTTTCCTTTCGCCTACCTTTGAGATAGACTAACACAATAAGCATGGCAAAGCTACGATTTTTAGTTGCAACAGATTTTTCTGCCGTAGCACAGAACGCCCTGCGCTATGCCTTGGAGCTGGCTAAGTTCTTGCGGGCAGAGGTGAGTGTGCTCCATGTTTGGCATGTGCCAGTGGCGGCATTGAGCGAGGGCATGGCTTTTGACCCGATGACCATAGACGAGCTGCAAGAAACAGCCCGGCAGAAAATGGAGCAAGAGGTGAAACGTATGTGTGCTGAATATCCGACAGTCAATACATCTTTCGTTGTGTGGCGTGGCTTTGTGGTAGAGGCAGTCAAAGACTTTGTTTTGGAACAACCCCACGACCTCTTGATTGTAGGCACGCGCAGCGGCAGTGCTTTAGAGCGCTGGCTGGGAAGCGTAACCACCGCTCTCATCGAAGAAATTCAAGACATGCCGGTCTTGGCTGTTCCGCCTGATGCCTCTTTCCATGGTATTTTTCATATCGCCTTTGCCACGGATTGTCGTTCAGTGGATATCAACAAAGCAGGCATGCGGCTGATAAAATACATAGCTGAGCGTTTCGACGCCTCTATTCACATCATTCACGTAAAAAAAGCCGAAAAAGCACTGGAACCCGAAAAGGAGGAGGTACTCTTGTCGTTGGACCGTTACTTTCAGAAGTACCGCCACGACTACCATTTAGAAGAAGCAGCGTCGCCCGAAGACGCTATCGAAAGTTATGTGCTGGCACATAATATAGACTGGCTGGTGATGATTCCGCATCAACAATCTGTGTTTAAACGCTTATTCGATAAAAGTCATACGCGTCGGATGCTCTTCAAAACACGCGTGCCTTTACTGAGCATTCATGCGTAGGGCAAAGACTCAATAGCACTTTCCATATAGTGAGGATACATGAAACAACGGAGGCACTTTGTGCTTCTGCTGTTTTTTTATTGGGTATTGAACCACTGCTCGAAGTCCGCCACCGGAGGGGTAGGGTCAAAATGGGCATATAGCTGTCCTGTATGGATTTCCAAAGGCAAGGGCAAGTTGTTGTGATAAAGCTGTCCGGTGCCCAGCCCTTGCGGAAGTTTCGGTGCCCAAGTAGCCGTCCACTGACTGATGGCGTTGAGTCCTACGTTGGACTCTAAGGCAGAAGTAGCCCACCAACCAATATCCATGCTTTCGGCAAGGCGTATCCATTCGTTGGCAGCTTCAAGCCCTCCGGTCAGTGTGGGCTTCAGTATGATGTAGTGCGGATGTATGTGCTCTAACAGCTGGCGTTTCTCTTCCCGGGTATGTATGCCAATCAACTCTTCATCTAAGGCTATAGGCGTGGGACTTTCTTGACACAGCCGCGCCATGGCATCCCACTGACCGGGGCGAATCGGCTGTTCTATAGAGTGCACCTCCAGCTGGGCTAACGCTTCCAACACAGGCATGGCTTGTTTTGAATCAAAGGCACCGTTGGCATCGACACGCAGCGTAAGGGCGTCGGCAGAGAAGCGCTGCCGCAACTTGCGTAGCAAATCCAATTCTTTTTCCACTTCCAAGGCGCCTATTTTCATTTTAATACAGCGGAAGCCCTGTTGTAGCTTCTCCTCTATTTGTTCTTGCATGAAATCGAGGTTGCCCATCCATACCAAGCCGTTGATAGGAATTCCCTGTTTGCCTTGCACAAAGGGGCTGTCGAACAGTACCAAAGGGTGTGAAGCCCAAAAGCTGCGCAAGGCAGTTTCCACCCCAAAGCGCAAAGAAGGAAAGCCGTGGGGACAGTGGGCAGCTACCCACTGCAGCGCCTCATCGAGGCTGTCGAAAGTCTGACGACATAGCTCGCCCAGCAGTTGATGTGCCTGTTTGGGCAAATGGGGGTGGTCATCGGGGCTCAATCCCGGCACAGGCGCAGCCTCACCAATGCCCTGGCGTCCGTGTGCATCGTTAAGTATGATGAAGTAGGATGTTTTTTGGGTGAGATAGCCGCGCGAGGTGCCCGCTTTGAATTTGAAATGCAGCGTGTAGGGAATAAGTCGGTAGTTCATGAGTGTGTTTTTTGAACGAAAGCAAAGTTGCGAAATGATAAAAAAACAGCCAAGGGAGGAAAGAAAGCATGAAAAAATTGATTTTTTTTAATAAAACTTTGCATATTAGCCCTATTAAAACAAGCAAGCATCATGATAGACAAAACCGTACACGATTTAGATGCCCTGATTGCGCAAATTCCCAATGGAGCCACTATCATGTTAGGTGGCTTTGGCTTGTGTGGTATCCCAGAGCATTGTATTGCTGCTTTGGCGCGTAGTGGAGTGAAAGACTTGGTTTGCATATCGAACAACGCCGGCGTAGATGACTTTGGCATAGGTATCCTGCTGAAAAACAGGCAGGTACGTAAAATGATTTCTTCCTATGTGGGTGAAAACAAAGAGTTTGAACGCCAACTGTTGAGTGGCGAGCTCGAAGTGGAGTTGATTCCACAAGGCACCTTAGCAGAGCGCATTCGCGCTGGGGGGGCGGGCATCCCTGCTTTCTTTACCCCCGCAGGGGTGGGCACCGAAGTGGCAGAAGGGAAGGAGGTGCGCGAGTTCGACGGCAAGCTCTATTTGATGGAGCGCTGGCTGCGTGCCGACTATGCGCTGGTCAAGGCTTGGAAGGGCGATACCATGGGGAACCTCATTTATCGGGGCACTGCCCGCAACTTTAACCCCATGATGGCGGCAGCAGGCAAAATCACCATTGCCGAAGTGGAAGAGTTGGTGCCTGCCGGTGAATTAGACCCCAACGAAATACATACCCCCGGCATCTATGTTCAACATATCTATCACGGTAAGCACTACGAAAAGCGTATCGAGCGCCGAACAGTACGTCCGCGCAATGCATAAACCCAAAAATCAGTGAAATTATGGCTCTGACAAAAGAACAAATAGCTCAAAGAATAGCCCGAGAACTACAAGACGGTTTTTACGTGAATTTAGGCATTGGCATTCCTACTCTGGTTGCCAATTACATTCCCGAAGGCATCCACGTGGTACTGCAATCAGAAAATGGCTTGCTGGGGATGGGACCCTATCCCTATGAAGGAGAAGAAGACCCCGACCTTATCAATGCCGGTAAAGAGACGGTTACTATGGAACCCGGTGCTGCCCTGTTCAGCTCGGCAGAGAGTTTTGCTATGATTCGAGGGGGACATATCGACTTGACCGTACTGGGAGCCATGGAGGTATCTGAAAATGGTGATATTGCCAACTGGAAGATTCCCGGCAAAATGGTGAAGGGCATGGGGGGCGCTATGGACTTGGTCGCTTCTGCCAAAAACATCATCGTAGCCATGCAGCACACTACCAAAACCGGCGAGTCGAAGCTGTTGAAAAAATGTACCTTGCCACTCACCGGTGTGCGCTGCGTGAAAAAGGTGGTAACTGACCTTGCCGTATTGGATATTCTACCTGAGGGGGGCTTCCTTTTGAAGGAGCGTGCCCCCGGAGTAAGCGTCGATTACATACGACAAGCCACCGAAGGAAAGCTTATCGTAGAGGGAGAAGTACCAGAAATGCAGTTTTAAAGGAAGCAGTATGCTTTGCTGAAAGAAAAACTTACATGCCGGTGACTTCTTCACCGGCTTAGTTTTTATCAGCTGCTTGCTACGGTTGTCATCATCTTGTCAGGCGAAAGGGGCTTGGCTATGTATCCTTTTACCCGCTTATACGTTTCGGCTTTGCGTTGGTCTTCTATGTCTATGGAAGAACTCAACATATAAATTTGAAGCATGTCCTTGATGGCGTCGGGCAGTGTTTCGAGGGCTTCTAAAAATTCCCAGCCGTTCATTTCGGGCATATTGATGTCCAGAAAAATGGCGTCGGGCAGCCGTTCGGTGTGCTGCAAGTACTCAAGGGCTTCGCTTGCACGGGTGAAGGTAACTACTTGGGCATTGGTTACTTTTTGGATAATGGTAGCGCTAATCAGATTGCTGATTTCGTCGTCATCAATAAGGCAATACAAAGGAAATGAGCTCATAGAAGTGAGGTTTTTGAGTCATGAGTGATTGGTTTTCAAAAAAACAAAATTTTTACTTCATTTATCCTGAAAAAACCATGTGAAATATTACAGAAGTAATTGGGTTTTTTAAAAAAATTTGAAAATGTCATGGAAGATAGGTTCCTCCAAGGGCGGGGCGGGGTAAAGCCATCGGCGTGGTTCCCAACTGTCTTTAAGGCGGCTGAGGTCTAAGTCGGGAGGAAAATAGAGGGTGCTGGGGCGCCCATTGAGGGTTACATACACCTCGGCGCGTATGATGGGGTCGCTAATGCCTTGCTTTTCATAGTAATCATGGAGGTAATGAGCATATTCAAGGATTAAGTCAGGCTGCATAGCCATCTGCTTTTCTTGGTGGGTATTTAGAAACTCCCGATTGTCAACCACCCATTCGTGCCCACTTTGCCTATCTTTGACAAAAAAAGTAGCACTGCCTGCCTTTTCTATGAGCATGACCCGCCAAGAGAAACGAAAGCCGTCTTCAGTCCAAAATAAATTACCGGGATAGAACAGGTAGCGCCAAGGGAACAGTATCTGAAAAGCCAAAAACAAAGCCCAGAAAGCGTACTGAATGTGCGGATAGGAAGCCGGTCGGAAGTCATGGACGGGCACATGCCAGCCGGCTAACCATTGCTTCCAGCGTCTTTCGTGCCATTCAGAAGAGAAGAATACCAGCACCGAAGCGCTCATGATGAGTGGGAACATGCCTATCTGAAACAGGTAGCCGGTGACGCCATGAAAGAACAATACTACCCCGTAAGCAAAAGGGCGTGTGCGTCTGTGAAGCAAAAAGAAAGGAATGAGTGTATCATACACCATACCTGCCCAGCTGAACAGATAAGCAGTGAGTGGATAGTTGAATGCCGGACCCAACAAGGGCATGTCGTTATGGGCTGGCAACCAAATACGTAGCGGAAGAGCATGTAACAGCCACTCATCGTTTATCTTGGCAATGCCGGCATAGAAGTACACGATTGCCAGCAGCAAACGAATAATGCCCACTTGCCAGCGCTCCACATACTGTGCGGCTTGTACAATGCCCCAGCGTGCGTCCAAAGAATAGTTGACATGCGCCGGCAGGAATATCATCACAAAAGAAACGATGCTGACAAAGTAGTAATGATTTAGGTAGTAGGTGATGTCGATGAGCTCGGTATAAGTGAAGCAGAGAAAAAACAAAAGGGCAGACAGCCGGTAGCGATAGCCGGCAGCAATACCCAAAGACGCCGCCAACATGAGCCCATGGATGGCATACAGTGCCCAAGCAGGGGCAGGTTCTATCCACTCAAAACCAAAATAGTGAAAATGAAGCTTGGGCGCTATGTAGTGGTCCTGCACCCAGCCCATCCATAAAAAACGCAGGGTGCTTATGAACATGGCAATGCCAAAGATGAAACGGAAAGTAGCCAAGGGGGCTACCGACACAGGTTTGGTAATAGAATACATCAGCTGTTTTAGATGCATAGCGTGCTTGCTTTTATTCCACACAAGGTTCTGCCAGTGCAGCAGCCAAGCTGTCGAGTTTGCGGTAAGCGTCTGGGTTCAAGGCTTCGCTGCCCAAGCTATTTTGCAGCTCTATGGCATGGTCCAAGCGTTCTTCTTCCAAGACTTGCAATACTTGCCACAAACTGTCGGCTTGCTGGGGTGGGGCAGCAGCAAATAATTTGAGTGTGCGGCTGTAGCGGCACTGCCAGTCTGCCCATGCCTCGGCAGCATGTTGCTGCGAAGAACAGGCACAAAGTAGGGAAATCAACACCAAGCTGCCAATGACTTTTATCATGTGGTTATTCATTTTCTTCTTGCAAAAAGCTGCGTATTTTTTTTACCAACGCTTCGTTGATACGTACATAAGACTCGCGGGTCCACCCGGCTACATGGGGGGTAAATAAAACCTGCGGCATGGAAAAAAGCAATTCAAGCGTTTGGCTTTGCTCTGGCTGGAGGCGTTCGAACTTTTCGCACTCTAATACATCAAGACAGGCGCCCTTTACGATGCCTTCTTGCAGGGCTTTGAGTAAATCTTTCAGCACTACGATTTCACCTCGCGCACTATTTACAAAGTAAATGGGCTTGCGGAAGCGCTTCAGGTAATCGTAGGTTATCAGTTGTCGGGTTTTGGGCGTCAGAGGTAAATGGATACTCACGATGTCGGCTTGGTCCCATACCTCTTCCATGCTTACTTCCATGGCATACTTGTCGGCATAGGCGGTGAGTTTGTGGTCATAGCAGATAACCCGGCACTCAAAACCACTTAGCTTTTTGGCAAGGGCTCGTCCGGTATTGCCATAGCCGATGATAGCAACGGTTTTGCCGCGTATTTCTTCGCCACGGTTGGCTTCCCGTTGCCATATCCATTGCCTTACTTCTTGGTTGGCTTGGCATACTTTATTCATCAAAGCCAAGAGCATACCTATGACATGCTCGGCAACGGCGTCGCGATTGCCTTCTGGCGCATTGATGACTTGTATATTGCGGCGGCGGGCAGCCACCAGGTCTATGTTGTCCAAGCCCGAGCCTGCACGTGCAATGAGGCGCAGTCGTGTGCTGGCTTCGAGAAAGCCCGCATCTACGAAGAATTTACTGCGTATAATCAAACCCTCATAAGCACTAATGAGGGCTTTGGCTTGGCGGTAATCTATGTTCGGTTGATAATCTGCTTCTATGCCCAAGTCGGCAAGTAGGGGCAGAATAGAAGGGTGCATCTCATCCACAATCAAAAAGCGCATAAAAAATCTTTTTTGAGAATAGGGAGCAGTGCAGCTCTTGTGTGATTGAGATGCAAATTACAAACTTTTGACCACCTTTGCCTAAAAGGCGGGCTTAAACTTCCTGACCACCCAGAAAGGGCATCCATGCATCGACGACCCCTCCCGAAAGATTGCGTAGAAACACAACAAAGGAAGGACGATAGGGGCGGCGGCGCAAAGGCATGCCGGCTTCTTCGGGGGTGAGGTCGCCTTTTTTGCTGTTACAGCGTTTGCAGGCTGTTACCAAGTTGGTCCAAGAAGATTTGCCGCCTCGGGAGCGGGGCAATACGTGGTCGAGCGTCAGGTCGTGTTTTGAGCCACAGTACTGACAGCTATAGCCATCGCGGCGGAAAATATTTTGCCGGCTGAGCATCACCCCTTTGTAAGGGATGTTTACATAACGATGCAGCCGTATGACCAACGGCATGGGGTAAGCTTGGTTTACAGTACATAACTTTTGGCGTGGGTTTTCTTTTACCAGTTCGGCTTTTTGTAAATACAACAAGATGAATGCCTTTTGTGCCGAACAGACGGTCAATGCACTGTAGTCTTGGTTCAAAATGAGTACTTTGCCCATGGCTTTGCGTTTTTAGGTGCTCACTATCCGGCTTATATGGGATAAGCGGTGTGAGTAGGTTTGGGTTTGTATGTCCAGAATACCTGTGTTGTCGAGTAGGTCGATGCGCACACAGCCGCGTGCATGAATGATTTTATGGTCTTCGAGCAGGATGCCTACGTGTACAATGCGCTTGTTGCGCTCAAAGAAGGCTAAGTCGCCGGGCTCGGCTTGTGATAAACCGTCGAGCATACGTCCTTGTTCGGCTTGTTGGTAGGCATCGCGCAGCAAACGATAACCTGCCATCTTGAACACCATCTGCACAAAGCCTGAACAGTCAATACCAAAGGGGCTGCGTCCGCCCCATTGGTAGGGGGCATGAAGCCACTGGCGGGCAGCTTGCAGAACAAAGCCGCGACTTTTAGGATAGCGGGTATCGTAAATTTCACCTTGAAAATGATAATATTCGCCGGCGAGTTGAAGTTTGCCATGTTCATAGAAAGGCAAGGAGCTGCCCATAGTGATGGGCTGCCGGCGCTGGCTATTATGCAGGAAATGGCTGATATTGGCTACTACGGGGGCTTGGTGCAATTGCAGTTGCAGGTACTCTTCTTCGGAGATGGCAGACAGTTGCAGTAAGTCTATCCATCCCTCATAGCTGTCAAAGGCATGTTGGACGTAGAGCCACTTCTCGTCTTCCGACAGTTCCAACACAGAGACAAAATCACCAAACAACAGCTGCGATACTTGTTCGCTTCTGTCAGAAGGCTCAGCTCTTAGAGGCACCACGCTGAGCGTGCAAGCTCCATATTTGAAAGGTGGCGTCTTGAATCTTTCTTCGGTTTAAAGCTTTATGAATCAAGTATAAAACTATTTTGCGAATGCTGCAAGTTCCTAATGTAAATTTTTTGTTAGCACAGGGTGAAGACAAAGACTTTTTTGAGATAGGGGAAAGGGAAATAATTTCTTGCATTGCTGGCTTTTTGTTTGCCTTTCTTTTTCCTTGCTCATTTTGGGAACCACGCTTTCCCCGTGCTATGTGAGAAGCAGCAAGCTTTGAAAATAAAAAGCTGCAAGGTCGCAACGACCTTGCAGGCGGGAGTAAAGGGTAGTGTCAAAGAAAGAGCTACTTACCACCCCAGCACATAAGCAAAGATGAGCGGGGCTACGATGGTAGCATCCGACTCTATCATGAAACGGGGGGTATCTACTGCCAATTTGCCCCAAGTGATTTTTTCGTTGGGCACAGCTCCCGAGTAGGAGCCGTAGCTGGTAGTAGAATCAGAAATCTGGCAGAAATACGACCATACCGGTATGTTTTCCATTTGCAGGTCTTGATGCAGCATAGGCACCACGCAAATGGGGAAGTCTCCGGCAATGCCACCGCCTATTTGGAAGAAGCCTACGCCCTTGCCACTACTGTTCTTTTGGTACCAGTCAGCCAAGAACATCATATACTCAATGCCCGACTTCACCACATCGGGGCGTACATCGCCTTGAATACAGTGGGCTGCAAAGATATTGCCGAGGGTAGAGTCTTCCCAACCGGGCACTACGATGGGCAGGTTCTTTTCGGCAGCTGCCACCATCCAACTGTCTTTGGGGTCTATTTCATAGTCGGCTTTCAGGTCGCCGCTCAAAATCAGCTGGTAAAAGTATTCGTGAGGGAAGTAGCGTTTGCCTTCGGCTTGTGCCTTTTGCCACAGCTTCAAAATACGGTGCTCTAACTTACGGAAAGCTTCTTCTTCGGGAATGCAGGTGTCGGTTACGCGGTTCATGCCTCTTTCAAGCAAGGCTTGTTCTTCTTGTGGGGTGAGGTCGCGCCAGTTGGGTATGCGCTCATAGTGGTTATGAGCTACCAAGTTCATTACGTCTTCTTCGAGGTTGGCGCCAGTGCAGGAGATAATGGCTACTTTGTCTTGCCGTATCATTTCAGCCAAAGACTTGCCCAACTCTGCCGTACTCATGGCACCGGCAAGGGAAATGAGCATTTTGCCGCCCTCTTCGATATGTTTCTTGTATGCGCGGGCAGCATCTTTTAAAGCTGCGGCATTGAAATGCAAATAGTGCTTTTCGATAAAATCGGTAATTGCTCCCATAGTGTTTCTTTTTTTAGGTAAAGTATGTATTTGTTAAAAGCAAAGATTGAGCTAAGCAGACAGAGAAAGCAAGAAACGCATGGTGTCCACACCGTCGGCGTAGTCATTCAGTTTTGGGGTTTGGGCTTGCCCAAAAGGAATGCTTGCGTGAAAAGTGCCCTCTCGGCTTACAATACACTGGATAGCTTGAGCATTTTTTTGCAGTTCATTCTGCAAAGCGTTTTTGTCGTCATAATATTCATAATGCAGGACAGCTACGGGCGAGGCTATTTCGGGCGCTTCGCGCAGCAACAAAAAGCCATTGTCCAGATGAGCTACGGGCTTTACCAAAAAAACTGCTTTGTTGTATTCGTAGTTGTTGGCGTATTTGTGGTGATTGATGATGTCGCCGTAAGGCGCTATGCCCTCGAAGAAGGCTTGAAAATCATAACCCTTTGGCACATACAGCTTCGATACGTTGCGGCACCCTAAGCCGAAGTAGCGGAAGATGTCTTTGCCCAATTCGAGGAAATCCCTGTCGGTTTCTTTACCATCGAGCACGGCTACGGCGTTGCGGTGTCCGCGCAAGATGTGTGGTTTTTTGCCAAAGTAATGTTTAAAATAACGATTAGAGTGGTTGCTGCCAGTGGCGATGTAGGCAGCCGCCTGATTGATGAACTCGGGCAGTTCTATAAAATCTTTGAAAGCGGGCTCTATGTGGCACAGTTGGTCGATAAGGTAGCGCATGAGTACTTCGTCATCACTGCTAAGCTTAGCCAGCAGCTTATGCCCACTTATCAATACACACAGCAAATCATGGAAGCCTACAGCCGGTATGTTGCCTGCCATTACCACGCCTACGGGCAGGACAGCACGTGCCTCTTCAAGCTGCGACACATAGGGGTGTAGCCACTGTTGTAAACTATCGGCATCAAGATATTGCCCCAAGGCATCCAAAGCAAAAGATAAATTTTCGGTAGTGAACCAAGGGTTGCGGGCTTCTGCGCTTTGAAACAGCATGTTTTTCTCGTGCTCGGGCAGGTTTTTTAGCTTTTGCCCCAACTGCACGAAGGCTTCTATCCGGTGATGTAGGCTAAGGGTTGCTTCTTTTGTATTCATGCTCATGAAAAGATAGGTGAGGTATTGTCAACGACAAAGTTACAGCATTCTTCTTAGAAAAAGCGTGTTTGATGTATTGAAAAAAGCATTTACAAACAAAAAGCGCTCTCCTTTTGTAAGGAGAGCGCTGGCTTTGGTGACCCGTACGGGACTCGAACCCGTGTTTCCACCGTGAAAGGGTGGCGTCCTAGACCGCTAGACGAACGGGCCATTGCCCTGATTGACGATGCAAATATACGGCAGGCAGTTTCAATAATCCAAACAAAAAAGCAAAAAATTTTTTATGCCTGCATTCTGTTTGAGCAGTATTTGGTAGATTATCAGCTAATTGTGCGAGTAAAAGTGAAGGGGTGCGAGAATGGGCAATGAATTTCAGCAGTGAGAAATTGATTTGATGAAATAGAGGGAAAGCACTTTCCTTTTATTCAAAGGGAGCAGTAGGCTCCTTTTTTTCTATTGTTTTTCCTCCACAACCCCTTCAATACATAGCAGTTGTTCAGGCGGAAAGGCATCGCTTATTACAAGCAAATGGCGGCGGAAAGGACCTGTTGGCAGCCCTTCACTTTGTATGCTTACCTGTATGTAAGCGCTGTCGCCGGGGGCTATGGCTTGTGTCGGTTTTTTGCTTACAACACAATAGCAGCTACTTTGCACCTGCCAGATGACGACGGGCGCATCGCCTGTGTTGGTGCATTGCAGCAATACCTCTGCTGTTTGCCCTTTTTTCAGTGGGTGGGGTAGCTGGTAGGTACTGTCAGAGAAGACCAGCCGCCCTTGTGCTTTTGCATGGAACAACAAGCCCCACAAACCTCCTATGGCAAGCAATAAAATTCTCATACGTTTATAGTCGTTTGATTTTAGCACCTATGGCATTGAGGCGTCCGTCTATATTTTCGTAGCCGCGGTCTATCTGTTCCACGTTGTCTATGATGCTTGTACCTTCGGCAGAAAGAGCTGCGATGAGCAGCGCTACGCCTGCCCGTATGTCGGGGGAGGTCATACGTATGCCTCGCAGGGGCATTTTTTTGTCTAAACCAATGACTGTGGCGCGGTGTGGGTCGCACAAGATGATTTGTGCCCCCATGTCGATGAGTTTGTCCACGAAGAATAAGCGGCTTTCAAACATCTTTTGATGCACCAGTAGGGTACCCCTTGCTTGTATAGCCGTAACCAGCACGATACTGAGCAGGTCGGGCGTAAAGCCGGGCCAAGGCGCATCCGAGATGGTCAAGATGGAGCCATCCATGAAGGTGTCTATTTCATAATGTGATTGGGCAGGGATATAGATATCATCGCCGCGAAATTCCATTGCTATGCCCATGCGCTGGAAGGTGCGCGGGATGCAGCCCAACTGGTCGATATGGCAATTGGGAATGGTGATTTCAGAGCCGGTCATGGCTGCTAAGCCTATAAAACTACCGATTTCTATCATATCGGGCAGAATGCTGTGCTCTGTGCCACCCAGCGCTTCCACTCCTTCGATGGTGAGTAGGTTGGAGCCGATGCCAGAGATGCGTGCGCCCATGCGTACGAGCATATGGCACAGCTGTTGGATATAAGGCTCGCAGGCAGCGTGATAGATGGTAGTGGTGCCTTTGGCTAAAACTGCCGCCATAATAATGTTGGCGGTGCCAGTTACCGAGGCTTCGTCTAAGAGCATATAGGTGCCCCGTAGGTTCCGTGCTTGTATGCTGTAGTAACCGGTGGCAGGGTCATATTGAAAATCGGCACCTAAGTTCTGTAGCCCTAAGAAGTGGGTATCGAGGCGGCGGCGTCCGATTTTGTCGCCTCCGGGCTTAGGGATGCGTGCATACCCGAAGCGCGCCAATAGCGGTCCCAAAATCATTACCGAGCCACGAAGGGCTGCTGCTTTTTGCGCAAAGGCGGGGGTTTCTAAATATTCAAGATTGATATTCTTGGCTTGGAAGCGGTAACTCCCCTTGGCAAGCCGTTCCACGCGCACGCCCAAGTCTTGCAGTATTTCAATTAGCTTGTTGACGTCGCGTATGTTGGGTATATTGTGGAT
Source organism: Thermonema lapsum (assembly GCF_011761635.1). NCBI lineage: Bacteria > Pseudomonadati > Bacteroidota > Cytophagia > Cytophagales > Thermonemataceae > Thermonema > Thermonema lapsum. Next base: position 969,158 of record NZ_JAASRN010000001.1, on the reverse strand, counting down.
GGTTACTTCTTCTTCGGTAAGCAAAGTAGCGCAAAGCACCTGCAATGCTTCGTTTTTTGCCCCTTGGGGGCGCAGTGTTCCTTTCAGGGGATGTCCTCCTTCTACTTGTATGGATGCCATAGTGTAAAAAGTTTCGCCATGTTTTGCTTTGAAAGCCTAAAAATAGGGATTCCTTGCCGATGGTGCACGGGCGCAGGACAAAGAACCCCCTTAAGGTTTGTTGGTAGATGTGTTTATTCTTTGTCTCTTTTGTTTTTATCGTTTGTAGCGTTTTTTTCTTCGCGGCAATGCTCTAGGTCTTCCTGTAAACGGGCAATGCGCATCTCATAGACTTCTTCGCGCAGTACAAAGGCAGTAATATCCATTGCCATCTGCACGATGCGCTCTACTTTGCCTGCCTCGTTTTTTACTGGTATGTACGTCGATATCAGATAAATAGGCTCGCCATAGCGGGTGATGCGCTTGTATTGCCCGTGCTGACTGATGCCTTTGCGCAAGTTGCGCCAGAGGTTGAGGTATTCTATTGAATTTTGTGTTTCGGCATCGACCAGTTTATTGTGGTGCATATGTAGCAGCTCTTCTTTTTCGTATTGAAAAAGGTTGCAGAAGGTCTGGTTGGCTTCGAGTATGTTGCCTTCAATATCCATTTCTATTTTGGCAATGGCGCTGCTGTCGATGGCTGCTTCTTTGGCTTCGAGTTCTTCTTGTTTTTCTTTGATGGCTTGTTGGGCTTGGGTCAGCTCTTCGAGGCGACGTTGCAGCTCCCTGTCTTTTTCTATGATGGTGCGGTTGGTTTCTTTTAGCTCTTGCTCTTGCAATACCTTTTCGGTGATGTTGCGGGCAAACATGGACACACCAGCGGGCTTGTCGTCTTTGCTTTTGATGGGGTTAAAGGTATATTCCCAGTATTCAGTAGTGCCTGCCGGGGTTTGTATGGGTTCCGTCTCCGAAAAACGCTCACCCAGCAGCGCACGGTCAAAGTATTCTTTAAACTTCTCGCTTTGTTCTACGGTCAACATGTTGATGACGTTGGCGCCGTTGCTGAGGTGTACGCCGTTTTGCTCAAAGAACCAGTCTTTGGCTGCTTTGTTAAATATAGTAATGGTGTACTTGTCATCAATAGCCACGATAAGGTCTTGGGTGTTGTTGATGAGTGAGCTGAGCAACTCCTCTTTTCGCTGCGCCTCACTAACAATGACTTGCAGTTGCTTCTGGCTGCGCTCCATCTCTTCTTGGGTGGCTTGCAGCTCTTCGAGGTTCTGTCGCATTTCTTCTTCTTGGGCGCGCAGTTGCTCTGTGAGCTCCTGCTGTTCTTGCAGAAGCTTTTGTGTACGGGTGGTGTTTTTTACTGTAAAGAAAGTAGCAGCAATACTTTGGGCTACCTTCTCAGCCAGGGCTATTTGCTCTTCGCTGAAGGGCGTGAGGCTTGCCAGCTCCAGCACACCAATGGTGATGTCGTTGGTTTTGAGTGGTACGATGAGTATGTTGCGAGCTTCTGTTTCGCCCCATCCAGAAGACAACAGCAGGTAGTTTTCTGGTATTTCCCGTAGGTTGACGGTGTCGCCTTCCAGATACACCTGCCCAACAAGCCCTTCGCCGGGGCGTACTTCTCGCTGCAAGCGCTTGTGCCGATTATAGGCATAGCAGGCAACCATTTCGAGCTTTTGTTGTTCGACAGGCAGGGTTTCGTCATTGAGTAGGAACATGCCGCCTTGGATGGCACCCAACTCATGCACCACTTCTGCCAGTAGGCGGGAAGCAAAATCTTCTATGTTTTCGAACTGCTGGCGCAATACCTCGTTGAAGTGGTTGAGGTGTTCGTTCATCCACTCTTCTTTTTGTTTGCGCTGGTTGGCTTCTTTAATGCTGTCGCGCATGTCGAGCAAGGCTTTTCCCAGTATGTCTTCATCACTGAGCGGGGTGAATGAGGCATCGAGATTTCCTTTTTCTATTTCTTGGGCAAAGCGGGAATAGCGATTGAAGCCCTGGATGAGTCGATTGGCAGAGTTGGCAATGGCGCCTATTTCATCGTTTTGATGAAAAGAGACGGACTCTGCCGGGCGTCCCAGGGCAAGGTCTGAAATTACATCTGCTAAGCGCTGAATGGGCTTGAGTATATTGTCGCGTACTAACAGGGAAATACCTACGGAGCCGATAATAAGAGCAAGCAAGAAACTAACACCTAAGGACCGTCGCAGGTCTTTTAGTGGGAGTTCTATGGCTTCGGCACGGTCTATGTAAGCCCCTATGACCAAGTTGTAGGGGTCGTAGTAGGAGAAGTAAAGCAGTTGTTCCATGCCGTTTTGTTCGCGGCTATAGCGCCCACGTTCTTTTTGCTGCACAAACTCCAGAAAGTTGAGGTCTTTCTCCTGTTTGCTTTCGGCATAAGGGTGAACGATATACTCGCCGTCGTAGGTCATTACAAAGGGGTAGCCTGTATTGAAGTATTGAATGCTTTTGAGCTCTTGGCGCAAGTAACTGAGGTCTTTTTCGGGAAGGGCTACTGCCAACATTCCTTTGACTTCGTCAAAGAGCACCAGCGGCTGGTAGTAGGCAATGTACCACTCATCGAAGCGCTTGACTCTGGTTAAGTAAGATTTGCCCTGTTCTATGTTCAGGGCTATGGGCGATTCCGATGGTAGGTAATAGCCCTCCATACGTTTGCCGTCGGGGGTGCGCTCGGTGGTGCTGATGCGGACAAAGCCGAGTTTGGTTTTTTGGTAAATAGATATTTCGGCACCAGTTAAGTTATGTATGCTGTCGACAATGGCAATACTTCCTTGCACTTGTTGCCCGCCAATTTCCCAACGCGGCAGGTTAACAAGCGTTTTGGCTTGGGTTTGTTCGTTGGTGAGTGCCAGTGGTAAAGTTTCTTTCAGTTCCTGGAAGCGTCCTGCTTGTTGCATATGGAAGCGAAATACATCCATGCTTCGTTTTACGATTTCTTCGCGATAGCGAAATTCAAGCTTTACCAAGCGGCTGAGGTCATCCAGATGCTGATACATCTCGGCATCGGTGCGCTGTTCATAATAGCCCTGCTGATATTCATAGATATACACCGCCAGCCCCAAGAAAATAATCAACAGGGTGGATATGGTGAACAGCACAAATTTGGTATTAAGGCTAAGATTGGCAAAAAAGCGTTTCATGGGCTTTAGAGATATTAAGCTTCATGGTAAAACTAATGATTTTTTGTAAGAAATGGTAATGCCTTAATAGAATGAAAAAGCATCAAGAGGGGAAGGGGGGAAACTCATCGAGCGCTTCCACATTTTGTGTTTCTGTATTTACTGAAAAGAGATAAACTTCTTCGCCATTGGTAATTGCCCAATAGGGGGCTTTGAGCAGGGCATTATAACGTAAGACTTGCATCAGCGTATAGCGAGAAAGCGTAATGGTATGGCGCTTACATTCTACCACAAGGAACGGCTGCCCTTGACGGTCATATACCACCAGGTCGGCGCGCCACTTGCCCACGCTTTGCTCTACGGCGATGAGAGCGGCAGGGTAGTGTTGTTCTTCTATGAGCCAGCGTATGAATTGCTGACGTACCCACTCTTCGGGTAGTAAGCGCACCCACTTTTTGCGTATGGTATCGAAGATAAAAAGGGCACCTTTTGCACCTTTGCGAATGCGGTGCTGGTACTGCGGAATGCTCGTCTGCATTTGGCTTGCTTAGTTGTATTGCCTTTTGCCAAAAATGGCGCTACCAATGCGCACCATCGTAGAGCCTTCCTCTACGGCTATGGGATAGTCGCCACTCATCCCCATCGAGAGCTCTTGCATTTTTACGTTTTCCCGCTCGCAGCTTTTGTGCTCGTCGAAGAACTGTTTGAGTGTTCTGAACTCGCGCCGTATTTGCTCTTGGTCGTCGGTGAAGGTAGCCATGCCCATCAGACCCAACACACGCAAGTGGGGCAGTCCTTCCCAAATAGAAGAAGAGAGCAGCGCGTGTGCTTCTTCATAGCTTAAGCCATATTTGCTCTCTTCTTGGGCTATGTGTATTTGCAGCAGACAGTCGATAACCCTTTGGTTTTGTGCTGCTCGTTTGTTGATTTCCTGTAATAAGGCTTCGCTGTCCACCGAGTGGATGAGGTGCACGAAGGGGGCAATGTACTTTACTTTGTTGCGCTGAAGATGTCCAATCAAGTGCCAGCGGATGTCTTTGGGTAGGGCTTCGTATTTGGGCAGCATCTCTTGCACTTTGTTTTCTCCAAAATCACGGCAACCAGCTTCATAAGCTTGCATAATGACCTCGGGCGGATAGGTCTTGCTTACTGCAATTAAACGCACATGCTCACCTAACTCCCTTTTGATTTTATCTATTGTGTTTTTCATAGTTTTAATCTTCAAAACTCCCTTAATTGTTGTATTTTACAAATAAATGCGTATTTTGTTCGTGTAATCTGTGTTAGGAACAAAGGAAAAATTTAACTTTGCATAGTTAAACAAAGAGGAGGTAATTATGGCTATTTTAGGTACATTGCTCAAGCAGGGTATAAAGTTACGAAAAAGCATAGAGCAAGAGAAACATGCGCCCTTTGCTTTGCAAAAGCGTGAGCTTTTGAAGTTGCTGTCGGCTGCCCGGCATACTGCTTTTGGCTTGCGCTACAACTTCGAAGACCTGATTCGCCAGATTCAACACCAGCCGCGTGAAAGCCGCGACTTCTATGAGTCATACAAAGAGCAGGTACCTGTATTTGATTACAACAAAATGTATAAAGAGTGGTGGCATCGTACCAAAGAAGGGGAGAAAGATGTGGCTTGGCGGGGATACGTCAAATACTTTGCGCTGAGCTCCGGCACTTCGGAAGCCTCTTCTAAGTACATTCCCGTTACCAAAGAAATGATTAAAGCCATTCAGCGTACTAGTATAAGGCAAATATTGACGCTTTCGGATTATCCCAACCTGCCTGCCAAGCTCTTCGAAACGGGTATGCTTATGCTGGGTGGCAGCACTCACCTTAACCATCGAGGCACCTACTTCGAAGGCGACCTGAGTGGCATCACCGCCAGTCAGATACCTTTTTGGTTTCAGCATTTTTATAAACCGGGCAAGCGCATTGCCAAACACACCGATTGGAACCAAAAGTTGGACGAAATCGCCGAAAAAGCGCCTAAATGGGACATTGGCTTTATTGTAGGTGTGCCGGCTTGGATTCAGATTTTGCTCGAAAAAATTATTGCCCGCTACAATCTATCTCATATCCATGAAATATGGCCCAACTTACATATTTATGTGCACGGAGGGGTGTCGTTTGAGCCTTACAAAAAAGGCTTTGAGAAGTTGCTGGGCAAGTCACTGATTTATATCGAAACCTATTTGGCATCGGAAGGCTTTATTGCTTATCAATCGCGTCCTGGCGGCGATTTGAAGATGGTGCTCAATAACGGGCTTTTCTTCGAGTTTGTACCTTTCGATGATAAAAACTTCACCCCCGACGGACAAATCATAGATAAGCCTCAGGCGTATATGATTGATGAAATAGAAGAAGGAAAAGATTATGCACTACTGCTTTCTACCTGTGCCGGGGCGTGGCGCTACTTAATTGGCGATGTGGTGCGTCTGGTAGACCGAGAGCGCTCCGAAATTATCATCACTGGGCGAACCAAGCATTTCTTGAGTCTTTGCGGCGAGCACCTTTCGGTGGATAATATGAATAAAGCCATAGAGCTTGTGTCCGAAGAGCTGAACATACGGGTGAAAGAGTTTACCGTAGCCGGCGTGCCTCACGGTTCTCTGTTTGCACACCGCTGGTACGTAGGCACCGACGACCCCGTAGACGCCCATTTGCTGAAAGAGCGCCTCGATGAACACCTCAAGGTGCTCAACGACGACTACCGTGTGGAGCGAAGCGCTGCCTTGAAAGAAATCTATGTGCACGTATTACCCAATGAAGTGTTTTATGACTTTATGCGTATGAAAGGAAAAGAGGGAGGGCAACACAAATTCCCTCGCGTCATCAAAGGGGCGCTGCTCGAAGAATGGGAAAATTTTGTACAAGCGCGAGTCAGTCAATAGATTTAAACCAATTCAAAAATATACATACACCATTCGCAGAGACTATGGCAAAAGTCCTGATTGTTGACGACGAACAAATGATTAGAGAAGCGCTGCGCGACGCTTTGGAGTTTGAAGGTTATGAGGTAGAGGAGGCTGCCAACGGCGTAGAAGCGCTCGATAAAATAGAAAAAGAAGATTTTGATGTCGTGCTCTGCGACATCAAAATGCCCAAAATGGATGGCATGGAATTGCTCGAAAAAGCCATGGGTTTGGGCAAAGACACTCAGTTTATCATGATTTCGGCGCACGGAAGTATAGACACAGCCGTAGAGGCAACCAAAAAAGGCGCTTTTGATTTTATTACCAAGCCACCGGATTTGGCGCGCCTGTTGGTAAGTGTGCGCAATGCCATCGACAAAACCAACTTGGTGCAAGAAACCAAGGTCTTGAAGAAGAAAATAAGCAAGAAATATCAAATCATCGGAGAGTCGCCGGCTATTAAGCGGGTGCTCGAGGATATTGACAAGGTGGCGCCTACCGATGCCCGGGTGCTCATCACGGGACCTAATGGGGTGGGCAAAGAGTTGGTTTGTCGCCAAATTCATGAAAAGAGCCAACGTGCCAAAGGTCCTTTTGTGGAGGTAAACTGCGCGGCTATTCCCAGTGAGCTGATAGAGAGCGAGCTGTTTGGGCATGAAAAGGGCGCCTTTACTTCTGCTATCAAGCAGCGTATAGGCAAATTCGAACAAGCCAACGGAGGAACGCTTTTCCTCGATGAAATCGGAGACATGAGCTTGTCGGCGCAAGCCAAAGTATTGCGTGCCTTGCAAGAGCAGGTGATTACGCGTGTAGGGGGCGACAAGCAAATAAAAGTGGATGTGCGCGTGATTGCTGCTACCAACAAGGACTTGCGTGAAGAAATTAAAAAAGGCAATTTTCGCGAAGACCTTTACCATCGCCTGAGTGTCATAGTCATTCACGTGCCCAGCTTGGATGAAAGAAAAGAAGACATTCCTTTGCTTGTAGAGCACTTTCTACTGTCTATTGCCGATGAGTACGGAACCAAGAAAAAAGAAATAGAGCCAGAAGCGGTGAAGCTGCTGCAGTCGCGCAGTTGGTCAGGCAACATACGCGAGTTGCGCAATGTAGTAGAGCGTTTGGTGATTATGGCTGCTGGCGACACCATCACCGCCAGTGATGTACAGCGCTACGGCATGAACTGAATGGTAATACTAAAAACAGCACCATACGAACAGCGGCGGAGCTTGATTGCCCCGCCGCTGCTTTTTTTGTTTACTCATTGCCTACGCCTTGTCCTATTGTTGAACGATGAGCTTCTCTATGCGTGGATTACTGCCTCGTTCTTTTATTTCGACTAAATAAACGCCCGATGCAAGCCCTTGCAGTGTCAGGTGGCATTTCTCGCCATTGCTTAGCTGTTGTTGTATGAGCTGCCCATTGCTGCTGCGCAAGTTGATTTCTGCGCCGGGACTTACTCCCTGCACTGTTATCCACGAAGTGGCAGGGTTAGGATAAATCTGTATAGTTGGGGTGGTTTCATTCCACCAAACAGCAATGACCGCAGAGTGCTCGTTTTGTTCACTGCCCCGGATAAACAGACGATAGTAGTTGTAGCCTGCTTGTGGGTGGGTGTCTATATAGCGACTTTTACCCAGATGGGCAGGCATTTCGGCTATTGGACTGAAGTGCAGCGCATCACTGGAGCGCTCTATGTATATCACTTCTTTGGGAATGCCGTCAAGTGTCCATGTCAGCTCAATGCCTTCGGCTGTAGCCTCGCCCGTGAATTGAGTCAATTGTACAGGCAAGGGGGCAAAGGCAGAAGTAAGCGCAAAGTCGGAAAAAGAACTGATACCAGTAACCCATATTTTCTTGGGGTCAGGCAGGTAGTTCTTTTGGCTTTGCAGGGGACCAGTACCGGCAAAGAAAGGTACCCAAACCCCCGCATCGTGTTTGGTAAGAATAGCTGTAGTACTTGGATTGGCGATGGTACCGGTCTCGTGTGGTCCAAAGCTGATTTGAATGGTATATAAACCAGAGAAGCTGCCGTTCTTGGGGGCTACGTGCCAATAGCCATCGCTATATTCTGCGCCGGGTATGGGATTGGGTGGAGTTTCGCCCGAATAGTATTGCACCCACATCTCGGTAGGTAAAGTAGTACCACTCCAAGTGATGCGCGCTACTTCTTTCTGTGCCCAATAGAAAACGGTAGTACTGCCGTTGCTAATGCTGCCACTTTGAATATAAGCATTGGGTGGGGCAACAGCCAAGTTCATATCAAACTCATCGGCACCGATATCGGTAGTTCCCGTAGTTACGGAAGTGGAGCGAAGGTTCCCGTCCAAGTCAGTAATCACTCCTGGGTGGTTGATTTGCGTACCTTTGCCATTTACAAACCATGCGCTTTCATGGTTGGGGTTGATGTGTAAGTCACCGTTATCGGGGTCGATAAACAGGTCGGCAGGGTCGGGAACATAGGAGGTAAGTGCCGAGCCGCTGCCGCGTTCTGCCCAGCTGTAGGCGTCTTTGCCTGTTTCGTTGCGCCAAGTGCTCATTTGTGTGAAAACATAGGGGAAGGTATAGCCATTATTGTCTAAATAACCCAGGGTCAGCGCTCCGAAGTTGGGGTCCTTAGCCAAATAAACGTTAAAATCGGTATTCACCGAAGCTACATCGGCAGCGTTGAATATGCTTAGTGCTACGTTGATGCCGCTGGAACCGCCGGTAGTAGTGCGAGCATTGAAGAACAGGTTGTTGTATGCTTCAAAATTGTTTTGGATGAAAATGGCAGCATGAGTTCGGTTGTTGGCTGAGCCGTTGGAATTGCCTTGCACTAAAAGGCTGTTGTTCCAGAGTCGCAGCCTTGCCGGTGTGTTGGCATAAAAGCCCAAAATACGGTAATTGCGCGTAACATTTTGCCCTATGCTAATCATGTTGTTTGCTAAAGTCCACTCATCAGAGGCGTTGTTGTTGTTCACACCCATGGCCATTATTATGGAAGAAAGGTCGCTGCTGTTCATCCATAGATTGTATATCTTGTTGCGAGCCACGTAGGAGTCACTGCCACCTTTACCAAGCATCAAGCCCACTGTACATAACTGAGCCGAGGGGTGGTAGTTGTAAAGATTGTATATTTCATTGTCTATGATGGCTTGCCCGGTGCCGGCTGTGTTATAAATTCCAAATAGCTGCACATTGACATTGGTGCCGGTGGTGGGGTCAGTAAAGCTGAAGAAACCACCATCGTTGTATGCACGGATGTCATGGATGCGGTTGCCGATGAATGTGTTGGTACCGTAGTAGCAATAAATGCCTCCATTGGTAGAGCCTGTGCTACTAGTGCTGCCGTTGCCATAAGAAGTCATGTTGGCAATGACGTTGTAGTTGTAGGTATTATTGCCCCATGCATCGGCATAGATTCCGTCCACAAATGTATCTTCGGTAGTGAAGTTCGGCATTCCTGTTTTGATATTGTTCGCTGTGGTTTCGCTACCAATCAGATTGTAGTTTACGTTTTTATTTCCGCTGCCGTCCACATCAATACCTACAAAGTTAGAGCCATTAGTCGTGCCTACTCCATATGCCCATATGCCACCGATTTTGTTGTTTTCTATAATGCAATTCCCGTTGAAGTGGGCATAAATTCCCTTTGTCATACTTTGGTCACTGCTACCTCCATTGACCGTTATAATTACATCATTGGTGGTACTGCTGCCTATGATGTTGTTTCGAATAATGGCAGAGTAATTATCGTCGAAATTGTCATTAGAGGTGTAATGCCCCACGACAATAGCACACCATATGCCTATTTCATTGCCACCAGCAGCGTTGTTCTCACTTGAGGTGGTTTCAAAATAAAAGTTGGAGATGGTGTTGCTTTCTATGAGGTGAGTGCCTACGTTGTCAAGGTCGCGCATCTCTATGGCGCGATAGAGCAATTTACTATTGGTAGTAGTCATTTGATAGGTTCCCATGCCATTGCCGCTGGAAAAACCGATAACATTGTTACTTACTGTATAGCTGCCGCCACCTTGCAGGTAGATGCCGCGATGTGTATCATTGGAAGAGTAGTCGCGTGAGGAAGTTTGGTAAATACGGTTATTTAAGATTTGGTTGCCGTAACTCAAGTTCGGAGAAGCAGCGCTAAAGTTGAAGCGTATGCCGGCAGTGGGCTTGTTGGGAGAGTAGAAGTTGTAGATGTAGTTGTGTTGGATTTTGTTGTTGCGCACTTTGCCGTTAGCGTCGGTGGCTATTGCTACAATGCCATTTGTAGGAAAATAGCTTGGAGCATGATAGACCGCGTTGTATTCTATGATGTTGTTTTGTATAGCGTTGCTGTTATTGGCAAGCAAAGTTATTACGCCTCTGTCTATATGTGATTGCCCAGCCCGGAAGTTGCAGTAGCGTACTATATTGTTGGAAGCACCATTGGTGAATAATAAGGCGTAATCATAAGTTCCACCGAAATTGTGAGAAAAGATTAAGCCTCGTCCTCCATTGTACTGCCCATCGATGGTGACGTTTTGGCAACCGTTTAAGGTCAGCAATGGACCATTAAAACTGGCAGCAATGGTGCGTACCCCACCCTGTGGACGTATGGTGATGGAGATGTAATTGGCGCTTCCATTGCCAGAAGCATTGATGCTAATCCCCGCTGTTTCGGTGGTATTGCCTGTGATTTGAATGTTGATATTACCCTTGTGTGTGCCAGCGTTGATGGCATCGATGGCTGCCTTTAAGGTTGTATAAGACCCATTGCTCGTCCCTGCTGTTGCTGTTACACTTACTTGTGCATGTAATGATATGTTGAATAAAGTAATTAAAATAAGCGTATTTATGTGTTTCATAAGCACCTGTTTTTAAAGCTATGTTTTTGCAAATATAAGAAAAACAGTATTTTAATCCAATTTTTTTAAAATCAAATTTGTGATGAATGTGTTTTCAATTCATGTTATTCTTATCATTAAAAAGAAAAAAAGTAGTAGCAAATGTTTTTTATATAAATCTTTGTTTCTTGCATTAGGTAACCTGAGATTGAGTAAAATTATGGGAGTGCGCAAGAGTGGTACACTATAAAAGTCATTTATTTGGTTATATTGTCCAAGTTTTCAATAAAAAGAATAGAGCCTATGAATGCAGCGCATTTACATCTTGTAGTGAACCACCTGCCTATAGCAGGCATGTTTTTTGGTAGTCTGGTTCTTCTCACTTCCCTGTTTCTTCGGAAGAAGGAGGTAGCGATGACCGGTTTGGGGCTGATGATACTGGCGGCGGTATTGGCTGTGCCGGCACTGTTGACAGGCGAAGGCGCCGAAGAGGTAGTAGAGAAGCTACCGGAAGTAAACCATCGCCTCATTCATGCCCATGAGGAAGCCGCCGAGACTGCTTTTTGGCTTGTAGAAATTGTGGGTCTCTTTGCCCTTTTTTCTTTTTGGTGGCTTTTGAAGAAAGATAACTATCCGTTTTATCTGTTACTTGCCAACACACTGATTGCCTTGGGAGCACTGTTTATGTTGGCGCAGGTGGGAAATAGCGGCGGCAAAATAAGACACCCTGAAATTGTTTATGGAGTAGGGTGCGGTTTTCGAGTGTCCGACTCTTGGGGAACAGGCATGCCTACCACCCACAAGTCTATGTAGCTGCCTTTCTCTACCCGATGGTAGTGTTTTTTGCCCTCTTTCCAATCATAGGGAAGAGGGTTTTGTTTTACCACCAAGCCTAAGGGCAGCTGGGGTTGGTCAAAAATGTATTCGATATTGCCCACGCGTAAGCCCAAAGCACGAAGCACGAACCGGGCTTCTTCTTCGCTTAAGCCCATGAGTTGGGGTACCTCTATGGTAGGCTCTGGTGATTCACTGACTACCATTACCAAGGTGTCGGTGATGGTAAATAGACTATGAGGACTTAGCTGCTTGCCCTGCTTGTCTTCAAGACTTATGATATTGTTGGGCGGAAGCTCCGTAGCGGGCGAGTATCGCAACTGGATGTGTTGAAAGCCGGCTTGTTGTAGGCGGCGCAAGCCATGTTCCACACTTAGTCCCCGGAGCTCTGGCAGGGGTAGCCGTGGGGGAGAGGGAGGCGATACCCGCAAGTATATTTTGCGTCCCGGTTTGGCAAGCTGTCCGTAAGAAGGGTATTGCTCCACAATGCTATTGAGTGGTTTACCTACTACAAATATTGTGTCTTGAATCACAGAGCGGAAGCCTGCATCTTGTAATCTTTGAATGCCTTTTTCCGGCGATAAGCCCACGATATTAGGAATACTGCGTAGCTGTCCTTGGCGGGTATAAAACGGCAAGGCAAGCAGAAAGAAAAAAAGCAGCAACAGCAGTGCCGTAAGCAAAGCTGCTACTGCATGAAGCCATACATATATTTTCTTGTCGGTAGGAATGCGAATATGGAAGCGTGGAGCCATGCTGGCAAAACTAAGGAGTGCTTTATTTCTTCCGATTACCGCCTTTCTTTATGAGTGAGTCGATAGGCTGCATTTCGTTCATCATGACGGAAATGGTGTCGTTGAATACCGAATACGTTGGGTTATTCGAAACCCATACGTCTATCATCTCACCTGGGCGTATTTTGTTGCGTGGCACTTTGCTTAGGTTCAAACTCTTGCTATGGCTTCCGTCTGCAAAAAGGCTGTCGCTGCGCACTTTAATGGGGCGATAAATAGGTTTGCCGTGTTTATCATAACCGGCAAGCTCATATTGCGACAAGTCAACAAATGCCGCTGGATTTTGTTTGAATATGCGTCGGTAGGGCGCTTGGGCATTTTCGTCATAGCGCACAATGCCCAAGCGCAGCGAACGCTCCTTCAATACAGTTTCTGCTTCTTCGAGGGTTAAGCCGGTGAGGTCGGGCACGTCAAATTCTTCTTCTCCAATGCCGCTGCCCACCACCAAGTCCACTTTGGTGCCCATTTTGATAGGAGTACCGGGCGGGACAGGCTTGCCGTCTATTTCTTGTTCAAGTACAATATCAATAGCTATGTCGGGCTCAAAGCGGATACGCCCCAGTTGTAACTGGCTACTTTTGAGCTTGGCAATGGCGGTGGGGTAAGAAATGCCCGTAAGCTTGGGCATCTCGGTCATCGGGGGCTCTTTGGGGCAAATGGTCAAATAGACCTTACGCCCAGGTTTTACCTGTGTGCCGGGCAAGGGGTATTGGCTTAAGATAGTACCCGGTTTGTAATCGGTGGAGAAGCTGCTGTCTTGAATGATGATTTCCACGGGCAGAGCATCAGAAATGGCAAGCACCGAGTCTATGGAGGCACCTGTCAGACGGGGTACCTCGGTTACTTCGTCTTGCCGTGCGATGTAGGGTATAAAGTAAAAGAAGAAAAGTACCAACAGCAGTATGAATGAAATGGCTGCCAGTAGCAAATGTATAACTACTTGCTTGACGGAATTGGTTTTTATCCAGAACTTCATGCGTGTTTTAGCTTTGTATTTTTTGATTTTTTCAGAGCATAGCTCAAAATCTTATCTATAAAATCATAAGGGGTATAGTGGTGCAAGGCTGCTTGGTGAAATATACAAGTGGCAGGCGTCATGCCGGGCAGTGAGTTGACTTCTACGATGATGGTTTCTACTTCCTCAGGAGAGTACACGCGCACGAAAGCATCGATACGGGCATAGCCCTCTACGTCCAGGATTTCAGCTACTTTTTGCAGCTGCTGTTTTACGATTTCGGTAATGCGTCGGTTCTCTTCTGGGTCTTCAGAGAAGCGTGCGGGGGTAATATTTTGTCCTTCACCTGCCAAGAATTTCTCTTCAAGCGACAACACTTCGCCCAGAGCGGGGGTTTCCGAAGGACTGAATACCTCATACTGCCGGTTGCCTTCAGCATCGATATGGGTAAGCAAGCCACCGGTGATTTCTAGAAAACGGCGTGCACCACGGGCTGTGATGAGCTCTTCTATAAGGAAGGAATCACGGGGCGGGAAGGGGGCGCCCGGTTTCAAGCCTAAACGCTGCATAAGCATCGGGTCCAGCGTTTCTTCTGCGCGGAACGATGCTTCGATATATGCCAGCAGCTCTTCTCGGTTTTTTACTTTCTTTACTGCCGAGCTGCAGCCATCGTCGGTGGGCTTAGCTATGAAAGGATAGGCAAAAGTTGCCTCAATGGCTTCAATTAGCTTTTGTCCTTCTTGTTCCCACTCTTTTTTGTGTACCAAACGATGCTCTGCTACTGCTATGCCGTGTTTTTTCAGTATTTCGTTGGTTTCGTATTTGTTGATGGTGATTTGAGAGCTTGCCACCCCCGAGCCGTTGTAGGGGATACTATACTTTTCCAGCTCGGCTTGCAGAGAACCGTCTTCGCCGGGGCGTCCGTGTAAGGCAATGAAAACCACGTCCACCATCTCAGGCAGCTCTTCGAAATGGACGGCTTGGGGTTCAAAGAAAGCATCGGGGGCATAGTGAGCAGTGAGACCTTGTGCTTCTTGCTTTATCTTTTCTATGATAGGGTGCTTTTTGTACTGCTCTATCTTTTCTTTGATGTCGTCGGCGTTGTCTTTTAGCATCAAATGGATGGGCAGGCGATACAACTGCCAATGCTTGGCATTGCCGGTCAAGAAAAGCGGAATAGGAGAGTATTTAGTCGAAGCCGATAGCTTTTCATAGACATTGCGCCCACTTTCTACTGAAATATGTCTTTCAGAAGAATAGCCGCCCATGATGACCCCCACGCGTATAGTGTCTTGTTTCTGTTTGTGTAGCTTGTCTTTCAGGGCATGCAGGCGTTCAAGTAGTTGCAGGCTTTTGAAATGCAGGTTGGGTTGCGAGGCACGCACCTGCAGCGAACGTTCAATGATATAAGTAAGGAAACGACTGGGGTCGAAGCCGATTTCGGCTGCTTGATGGAAGAAGAAAGAAGAAGGCATCATGCCCGAAGTAGTGTTGGGGTCGTTGAGATAAATCTTACCTTGCGGGGTTATGAAACCGTCGATGCGGGCATACACTTCGCCTTCCATAGCTTCGTACAACGACACGCAGGCTTCTCTGATGGCTTCTATTTGTGCCTCGGGTAGTTCGATAGGGGTTATTTTACGGCTGATGCCGGGAAGGTATTTGGCACGATAATCAAATACTTCATTTTGTTTGATGATTTGCGTGGGCGGCAGCGCTATAGGTTTGCCATTTAGGTCTTCTATTACGATGCACGAAAATTCTTGCCCTTCGATGAAAGCCTCTATGAGTACTTCCGTTTCCGTGTTTTGCAGTGCGTAGAGTGTTACTTCCCCGCTGGTGTGTCGGTCAAGCCACTCACGCAATTGATGCGGATGATAGAGCGTAGTCTGTTCGTCTTGGTATTCCACAAGCATGGGGAAGCCCAGCCCTTCACGGATGTCTATCCATTCGATGATTTGTGTACGTTGCTGTTCTGCATTCAGGCGGTGCCAGTGTTCCAGTGCAAGGCGTCGGATAAAGAAAGCTTTATCCAGGGCTTTTTTCCAGTCATCGAGGGAAGGGTTACGCAACACACTCACACCTATCGAGGACCCTTGATGTGCCGATTTTATCACTAGGCGATTGCCCAGAGTATGCAGGCAGTCGTGCAGTAATTGTTGTAGTGCCGTGCTGTCCATACGCAGATAGTCGCTGCGATGAAGCAGCTGGTAAGCTGGGCGCTCGAAGCCCATCTTTTGAAACAGGCGTTGTTGGGTGGCTTTGTCTATGCCGATGGCTGAAGGCAAGATGCCCGAGCCTGTATAGGGGATGCCATGCCATTCCAGCAAACCCTGAATAGTGCCGTCTTCACCATAGGAGCCATGCAGGGTTAAGAAAGCTACATCGAAAAGTTCGGAGAAGTCGGCAGGACTAATCGGGCGTCCTACCTCGGCGGCAATTTGCTCGATTGTTGCGCGGGGCATATGCCCAAGCGACTCTATATAAATTTGAAAGTCTTTGGGTTGATATTGTGCAGGAGGGTAAAAATCGCGGATGGTGCCTTTGTACAAGTACTCCCATTCCAGGAGTATGAATCTGCCCAAGCTGTCCACAAAGATGGGAATAGCTTCAAAAAGCGACTTATCCAAGTTGTCATAGACGGTGCGCCCGCCGGCAAACGCTACCTCACGCTCACGTGAGTTGCCACCAAGAAATATCCCGATTCGTATCATGAAATGAAAACTATAGGTTTCGCAGACTAATTAGTTGCTCAAAAATAAGAATTCCGCTTTAATTGCGAAGCCAATGCCACAGAGGAGGCTCTTTTTGCAAAAGAAAATGCGATTTGCTCAAAGTCAATTGGAAAAAATCCAAATAGAATTGCATATATTTGAACACTTTACTATAATTAAACTGCGACTATTCAAAAACAGTAAAAATAGATTGCAATGGGAAAGTTTAGTTTTTTTAATCACTACCAGGACCTGTCAAGCAAAGAAATATTGGTATCGTATAAAGGTCCAATGTCCGACGTGATTATATACGAGATAAGTAAGGAGTTAAAAAACAAATTGGCACAAGACCCCAAATCCGGTAAAAAAGTATATTCTATATTCATGGAGTTGGCACAGAATATCTTTTTTTATTCTTCTGAAGTCAGTAAAATTGGGGATAAAGAGTACCGGGTAGGCACCATTGTGATTACCGAAGATGAGGAATTCTATACCTTGATGGCAGGTAACTTGGTTGAAAAAAAATGGATACCTACCTTGTGGGACAAATGCGAGTTGATTAACACACTTGACAGGGAAGCACTGCGCCGCTTGAAATTTGAACAGCGCATCAACCCCAACGAAGATGAGCGAAGCAAAGGGGCAGGTATCGGGCTCATTCAAATAGCCTTAACTTCGGCACAGCCTATATCGGTAGAGTTTCGTGATGTGGACGACAAGCTTTCGTTTTTTGCGCTGGCTGTGAATGTGAAGAAAAACCTTTAACAATTTTAGGATATAGAAAATAAAGCGAGCATATGGAAAACTTAGAGATTGAAGGCGTAAAAAGTACCTATTTTACCCCACACGTTAAGTTTGATGCCTCCACTGGAAAGTGCCTGATTGAAGGAGAATCGTACTTGGAAGATACTTGGGAGTTTTATCGCCCTATTTTGGATTGGTTGAAGAAATACACCGAAGAAAAGAGAGGACCTATCGATTTTACTTTTAACCTTACTTATTACAATACCAGTTCTTCCAAGTGTTTTTTGGACATCGTGCGCATCTTGAAGGAATATCAAGATGCAGGTGGAGATGTGAAAATCACTTGGTACTATCCCGAAGATGACGAAGACATTCGTGAAGAAGCCGAGGACTACGAAAACTTTTTGGGGATTCAAATAAACATCATTCCGGTGGAAGAATAAGAAAAAAGGGTGAGCTACTCACCCTTTTTATTTTTTTGCCACGACAAACAAGTCCAGCGCTTGCTTGCTGTCTTTTACCAACAAATAATCATCCAGTGTGATGTTGCGGGTGCTCTCCTCCTGCTGCATTAACCTGTTGCGGTTCATGCGATTCAGTATTTCGTAGGGGATACGCAGCATCCATGATGGAAGGCGATATTCGAGCTTCAGCAAGTCCCATTGCTTCCATTTAGCTACTGAAACGGCATTGGCTTGTTGGTAGCGCTCTACTTTTTCATTGCCGGCTACGCCTCGCATATCTACCTCTTTGAAAAAAGGCAGCAACAGGGCAACGAGTTCTTCGGCGGTATATTCGCGCACATGCCAAGGGTTGCGTGTAAGCGAGCGCAGACGGTTGGGCGTGGTGAGCATAAGCATGCCGCCCGGTTTCAATACCCTGTGCAGTTCTTTTACAAACAACTTGTCGTCGGCGATGTGCTCTATCACCTGAAAGCTGAGCACATAATCAAAGGCATTGTCGGGTATTTGTGTGAGGGGGGGCACTCGCCCGCTGATAAAGGTAGCTTGAGGATATTGCTCCCGTAGGCTTTCGAGCAGTCGGCGGTTTTTGTCTATTGCTTGATATTCCGACACCTTGGGCAGGAGGAAAGGGATGCCTCTGCCTATACCACAACCTACCTCAAGCAACTTTCCTCCTTGTAAGAAACTGGCAGCCGCCTTGTAGGCAAACAAGAGGCGGTAATGTAAGGGAGCGTCTGAGGTCAGGTGTCCTGAGGTGATTTCCGTAGTGCTAAACAATAAGTTCATGACGGTAACCCAAAAACTTTCGAAAAACAAAGTTAGCAAAAGTTATGCTTACCTTTGGGCGGGTTTGTGTAAACTTATCGATACAAATTTTGTAATTTGCTGCCATAGCATCTTGCAGAATCTTTGTTTGGGTCTATGCAATGGCAGACTGTATATCAAACGCCGTACCCGCACAGAGCTGGTATCGTGCAGCAAATCCTGCTTGAACGGGGCATTCAATCCGTTATTTTAGACAAAAAAGACTCAATGTATGGCTTGTGGGGCGAGCTGGAAGTCCAGGTTCACCCTATGGATGTAATTCGTGCACTAAAAATCGTTCGATATGAAATCAGCTTCGAGCAATCCGACGAAGAAAGCCTCTAATCTGAAATTGCGTATAGTTTCGGGTGTAATAGGCGGTGCGTTGCTGTTGGGCAGTGTGTGGTGGGGGGGCGAAAGTTTTGTGTTGTTGTTTTCGCTTATTGCCCTGCTTTCGGCGCATGAGTTGTTGAAGCTGGCACAGACACACATCAAACACCCAGCTAAAAACTTCGGTGTGTTGTCGGCGGCGGTCATTTTGTTGTTGCATGGGCTGCATTTGATAGGCATATGGCAAACGTGGGCATGGCTGTGGGCAGTGGTTTTTTTATTCTTTTTCCTATGTATTGCTCTGCTTTATGACCGTCATCAAGGGCAGCCTTTGGAAGTGATGGCACTGCACTGCGCCGTTTGGTTTTATGTACTTTTGCCCTTTATGCTCTATATGCGCTCCGCTTATTTGTTTGGTAGTTTTTACCAATACTATGTAGCCCTTGGCTTCTTGTTGTTGCTATGGGCAAACGACACAGGAGCTTACTTTGTGGGCAAGGCTTTGGGCAAAAACAAGTTGTTTCCTCGCATATCCCCCGGCAAAACATGGGAAGGCGCCATCGGGGGTGCCGTGCTTTCCATGTTTGTGGCATTGTGGCTTTCTTCCGTTTTCAAGTCGCTAAGTGTAGAGCAATGGGTAGGTATGTCGTTTCTTATCACTCTTGGAGGGATTTACGGCGACTTGACGGAATCCATGATTAAGCGCAGCTTAGGCGTGAAAGACTCTGGCACGTTGATACCCGGGCATGGCGGTCTTCTTGACCGTTTTGATGGTTTGCTACTGGCATCGCCCTTAGTAGCCGCATGGCTTTTTTGGACCACACAGGTGAGTACTTAATTGCGTATATCCAAGCCCCAATTGAGCTTGGTGCGCAGTGTCTCCATAAAACTGTGCTCTTTCATTTGTACCAAGCGGGCGCAAAACTGCTCCCGGCTGATGGCTATCTGCACCGATGAGTCGATGATTTCGGAGCGGGAATCGAGCGATGCTAAAAAGTAGCGGTTTCTGCCTTCCACCTGCAATGAAATGACGCTTTGGTCTGAGATGATTAAAGGGCGTACACTCAAATTGTGTGGACTGACCGGCGTGACGATGAAATTTTTTGACCGTGGAAACACAATGGGTCCTCCACAACTGAGCGAATAACCTGTAGAGCCGGTAGGAGTAGAGATAATCAAACCGTCTGCCCAGTAGGAGTTCAGATATTCCCCATCTACATAGGCATGCACAATAATCATGGAAGCTGTATCGCGCTTGGTTACGGTGAATTCATTCAGGGCAAAGTTTAAATCACCAAACAAATTACAGTTGGAATCAAGGTGAATAAGCGAGCGGTCATCGAAGTGATAGTAGCCCTTATAGAGGTTGTGCACGGCATCTTCGAGTTCGTGTGGGGCAATGGTTGCCAAAAAACCTAACCGCCCCGTATTGATACCTACAATAGGGATTTGACGGGCACCCACATGCGTAACAGATTCCAGCATGGTGCCATCGCCCCCTACACTGAAAAAGAAATCTACTTCGGGCAGGTCGCTATGATTGGTGTAGTAGAGCTGTTGGTCGTAGTCTTGCAGTTCGTGTTTTTGCACCAAGCGGGCAAAGTCGTTAGAGAAAAAAATCTTGGCATGGTATTGATGGGTAAGCAAATGTAGCATCCGTTCAATATACGAGCGCACCTCTGTGCGAAAATTATGACCGTGAATAGCAATGACCATAAAGCGTGGATTGAAATTTTTTTCAAAAAGTTTTGGTAAGTTTACAACAAAGCTGTTATCTTTGCAACAGCAAAACGCAATCGGGATGTGGCGCAGTTGGTAGCGCACTAGCATGGGGTGCTAGGGGTCGCTGGTTCGAGTCCAGTCATCCCGACAGCAAAAACATGAAGGCGGCTTTCAACAAAGGGTCGCCTTCTCCTGTTTATCGGGATGTAGCGCAGATGGTAGCGCACCACGTTCGGGACGTGGGGGTCGCTGGTTCGAGTCCAGTCATCCCGACTACGCAAAAGGCAACTACCATTCGAGTTGCCTTTTGCTTTTTTTGAATATGTGATGGCAGGCAGCTGACAGCTTTGAGCCGGCGTAGACTTTTTCGATACTCAATCTTTGACTGAACCCATAGGCTGCCCACGCCGCTACGATGGGGGGTGCCCGTATGCCTGAAAATTCGCACTTCCTTCGATATTTATTTTTGAAATCAACGGCAGTATAACCGACAGCCCTCCATCTATCAGCGGATTATGACTGCTGAGATACGCACGCTTTTGAGAGCCGTGCTCACCCCCTCGCTGTTATGGCATTGGAGCACTTTATAGCAAAATCAGAGATTGCAATCGAATACGGGAAGCTTGCAACACTTATTGATTTGGCACATACAGTGAGCGGTACCATGCCAGCGACAATGCCAAACCTTCTTCGAGATAGTGCTCCGGTTCGTAGCCAAGCAATTGCCGGGCAGCACTGATGTCGGCAAGGCTGTGGCGCACATCGCCCGGGCGGGGCGCCGTATACCGTGCCTGTGCCGAGGTGCCTGTGAGGCGGGCAATGTGCTGCCAAATTTCCTGCACGGTGTATTGCCTGCCACAAGCCACATTATACACCCTGTTAACAGCCGCTTTGTCTTCACACAAGGCAGCCAGTAGGTTGGCTTTCACTGCGTTGCTTACAAAGGTGAAATCGCGTGATTGCTGCCCGTCGCCATGAATGGTGGGCATTTCTTTGAGCAGTGCCGCTTTCATGAAAAGAGGAATCACCGCAGCGTAAGGACCTTCCGGGTTTTGACGAGGACCAAACACATTGAAATAGCGCAGCCCTATGTATTCCAAGCCGTAGGTTTTTGCAAATACTTCGGCATATTGTTCGTTGATAAGCTTGGTCAGGGCATAGGGGGAAAGGGGCTTCCCGATGACTTCTTCTTGCTTGGGCAAGTGCGGGCTGTCGCCATATACCGAAGAAGAAGAGGCAAACACAAAACGGCGTACGCCTTTTTCTTTGGCAGCATAAAGCATATTTAAGAAGCCATCTACGTTGGTGGCATGACTCTGCAAGGGATGGGTGATGCTACGGGGCACAGAGCCCAAAGCGGCTTGATGCAGTACAAAATCTACCCCTTCGCATGCTTGCATGCAGGTGTTGAGGTCGCAGATGTCGCCTTCTATCCATTCCACACCGGGCATACGAAGAAAGGGTTCTATGTTATCGAGCTTTCCGGTACAGAGGTTGTCTATGATGCGCACCAAGCCAGCACCGTGTACGCATAAATACTCTACAAGGTGGGAGCCGATAAAGCCGGCACCGCCTGTAATCAGAAAGCGTTTGTTTTTCAATGTGCCTGAATGAAAAGCCTTTGTATAAAGACTATGGCTCATTTTATTGGCGGTTTTCGTACTGTATGCGGTAATATTCGCGGTAAGCCCCGCTGCTTACCCTTTCGAGCCATTCTTCGTTGGCTAAGTACCAGTCGATGGTTTGGCTGAGCCCTTCTTCGAAGCGCACGGAGGGCGTCCATCCCAGTTCTTTTTGTATCTTACTTGCGTCGATGGCGTAGCGCAAATCGTGTCCGGCGCGGTCTTTTACAAAGGTAATCAACTGTTCGGCGCTGCCTTCGGGGCGTCCCAGCTTTTGGTCCATCAGACGACAGATGAGCCGCACTACATCTATATTTTTCCACTCGTTGTGCCCACCAATATTATAGGTTTCACCTGTTTTGCCTTGGTGATACACCAAGTCGATGGCACGTGCATGGTCCACCACATACAACCAGTCGCGTATGTTTTCGCCTTTGCCATATATGGGAATAGGACGCTTGTTTTTGATATTCAGGATGCAGAGAGGTATGAGTTTTTCGGGGAACTGGTTGGGACCGTAATTGTTGGAGCAGTTGGAAAGCACCACCGGCAGCCCATAGGTATTGTGGTAGGCACGCACGAAGTGGTCCGACGACGCCTTCGAAGCCGAATAGGGGGAACGTGGGTCGTAAGGGGTATTTTCGGTGAAAAACTCGTTTGTATTTTCAAGCGAGCCATATACTTCGTCGGTAGATACGTGGTAGAAGCGTTTTCGTTCGTAGTCTTCTTTCCACACATGCCGTGCGGCATTGAGCAAGTTTACCGTGCCCACTACATTGGTCATGACGAAATCGATGGGGTTGAGGATGGAGCGGTCCACGTGCGACTCGGCAGCCAGATGAATCACCCCGTCGAAAGCGTATTTTTGAAAAAGAGCATGCAGAAAGTTGGCATCTACAATATCCCCCTTCACAAAAGTGTAATTGGGCATTCCCTCTATGTCTTTCAGGTTTTCAAGATTGCCGGCGTAAGTCAGCTTATCGAGGTTTACGATATGATAGTGCGGATATTTTTTTACAAAGAGGCGCACCACGTGCGAGCCGATGAAACCGGCACCTCCAGTAATCAATATGGTTTTGTTTTCCATTTTTTGCTTGTATTGCTTAGGTTGAACCCTGTAAAAATAAAAAAGAAAGGGGAGAACCCCCTTCGTTTTTTCTATATTATGAATTGGTTTCAGCCTTTTGCATCTTTTCCAAGATGCCTTTTTCTTTCAACGCCACTTGCCATTGCCATGCATCGCGCAGGGCTTGGTCGAGGCTGCGGCTTGCTTTCCAGCCCAGCAGTTGGCACGCTTTGTCGGCTTTGGCATAAATTTGTTCTACATCACCCGGGCGTCGTGGAGCAAACTTATAAGGCAGTTTGATGCGGTTGACCCGCTCGAATGTTTGTACTACTTCTAATACGGAATGTCCTTTGCCCGTGCCTATGTTTACGTAGTCGTAAAGCGAAGGGGCATCTTGCCGTAGCAGGTAGTCCAGTGCTTTGACATGCGCCTCTGCCAAGTCCATTACATGAATGAAGTCTCGGATGCAGGTGCCGTCTGGGGTATTGTAGTCTTTACCGAAGATAGAAAGTTCGGGGCGAATGCCCGCAGCCGTTTGGGTAATGTAGGGTACCAAGTTATTAGGAACGCCTATAGGTAGCTCGCCTATATGGGCACTTGGGTGCGCTCCTATGGGATTAAAATAACGCAAGGCAAGTACTTTGATGGGTATGCCTGCCTGTACGCTGTCGCGGATGATTTCTTCGCTCACCTGTTTGGTGTTGCCATAAGGAGACTGTGCCGGCAGTATGGGTGCCGATTCATCGACGGGCAACTGCTCGGGTTGTCCATATACAGTGCAGGACGAAGAAAAAACCAAGTGTGCCACTTTGTATTGTTGCATGAGCTCAAGCAGCACAATCAACGATAAAAGATTGTTGTGATAGTATTTCAAGGGGTAGGCAACTGACTCGCCCACAGCCTTGTAGGCGGCAAAGTGGATGACGCCCACTATTTTTTCCTTGTCGAACAGCTGCTGCATGAATGCCCGGTCGTTGCAATCACCTTCATAGAAGCGAGGCATAACGCCGCTGATTGAACAGATGCCGTCCAATACAAAGGCAAAGGAATTGCTCAGGTTATCTACAATGACCACTTCGTAGCCGGCTTCTTGTAGCGCCACCACTGTGTGAGAGCCAATAAAGCCCAAGCCGCCGGTAACCAATATTGTTTTTTGCATAAAACTGTGGGTTGTGTTTTGATTGCATCTGTCTTTAGCAAACAAAGTGCCTAAGCATAAGTGAATTCACCATGAGGCGAGCGAATGGTGAGTTTTTTCCCTGAAGCTGAAGGTTCTACACGTCCGATGATTTGTGCCTCTACATCAAAACTGTGTGCTGCCTCGATGACCACTTGCGCATAATCTTCGGGCAGATATACTTCCATCCGGTGCCCCATATTAAACACTTGATACATTTCTTGCCATGCCATGCCGGTTTGTTCCTGTATGATACGGAATAAGAGCGGGGTGTCGAACAAGTGGTCTTTGATTATATGTACATCTTCCACAAAATGCAGCACTTTGGTTTGACCGCCACCGCTGCAGTGCACCATGCCGTGAATATGAGGACGAATTTTGTCAAATACCTTTTTGAGTATGGGGGCGTAGGTGCGTGTGGGCGAGAGGACAAACTTGCCCATGGGTATTTGCTGCCCGGCTATGTCGATGGTATCGGTGAGCCGATATTTGCCACTGTACACCAGTTGGTCAGGGATTGCCGGGTCATAGGTTTCGGGGTATTTGCGTCCTACACTCTGATGAAAGACCTCATGACGGGCAGCCGTGAGTCCGTTGCTTCCCATACCACTGTTGTAGGCATCTTCGTAAGTAGCCTGCCCGAAGCTTGCTAAGCCTACAATTACATCGCCGGCTTGAATGCGGCTGTTGTCGATGACTTCGCTGCGTTTCATGCGGGCAATTACGGTGCTGTCCACAATGATGGTACGCACCAAGTCGCCTACGTCGGCTGTTTCGCCGCCGGTAGTGTACATTTCAATGCCATACTGCCGCATCTTTTCCACGAAACGCTCGGTGCCGTTGATGATGGCAGCAACGACCTCGCCCGGTATCAAGTTTTTATTTCTGCCTATAGTGGATGACACAAGTATATGGTTGGTAGCACCTACACATAACAAATCGTCGAGGTTCATCACCAGCGCATCTTGAGCTATGCCTTCCCATACAGATAAATCACCTGTTTCGCGCCAATAGACATAAGCCAAGGCTGACTTGGTGCCGGCACCGTCGGCGTGCATGATGAGGCAATAATCCTTGTCATGGCTGAGGTGGTCAGCTATGATTTTGCAGAATGCTTTGGGAAAAAGCCCTTTGTCTATCTTTTCAATGGCTTTGTGCACATCTTCTTTGGAGGCAGACACCCCCCGTTGGTCGTATTTGCTCATGACTTTTGGAAAGTTCTGTGCTTTGTCTATTTTGAGGCTGCAAATTACGAAAAAGCCATGAAAAGCCTGGATGCCTCTGCCTCTTTGTGGTTGGAAAAAAGAGGGGCAGCTTTTGCCTTGTTGCTTTGGTTTGTCTTGCTGTGGCTTTTCTTTGACGGCTTTTATTTTTACGACGACATCTACTATGTGCGCAAGGCGGTGGAGCTGCTACAAGGCAAGCTACATTTGCATTATCTCATGGACCACCGTGTGGGATTGTATGTACCGGTGGCATTTTTTATTGCTTTGGGTGGCATCCACGAGTGGACTGCCTTGGCATACCCTGTGATATGTGTGCTTTTGCTTTGTGTGTTGTTGTGGCGTTACGATAGTTGGGGATGGGTGGCAGTGCTCTTTTTGATTACTGACTACTACGTATTTTACTTTGCGGCAAAACTCTATCCCGACACTGTGCTGATGCTGTGGGTGAGTGTGGTATGTATGGCATTGGAAAGAAGGTCGGGCGGCAGCAAGCCGGCTTTAACTATGGTAGGGGCGCTTTTTATAGCTTTTCTTACCAAAGAAACTGTCATTTGGCTTTTGCCGGCTTTGTTGTGGATTTTGGCTCAAGACTTGCTCCGGAGGCAACACCTGCTTTTTTGGCGCTATGCCTGTCTATTGGGTGGAGTGCTCTTAGCGCTTTACTTCGGTGGGAGCATGGGGAGGGCTGCTGTGGGCTGCCTCTCTGTGGTGTTTTTATGGGGGAAATTATCCCTTGGCGACGCTCTACTTTTTAGAAGGGGGAGTACTTTGTTTGGGCGCCTTTTATGAGCCTTTGCGTCGTTTCGCATTGCCAGCACTGGTGGCATTGGGCTTTGTTCATCCGGCGTATGCAGCTTATAAAACGCAAACGCAGGGGACTTATAAAGACGAGAAGTATTTATTGCAAAAATACTTCTCAAAAGCAGGAAATGAGCACTGTATTATGACGGACAACCGGTTGGCTACGGGGGGAGCTTTTTACTTTGCTTTCCAGCAAGATGCCCCACGTCTGCAGGATTTGCTGCTTGCCGACAGCACTGCCACACAAGACTGTGCTACAGTGTGGCTGCTTAAAAACGAGCAGGCATGGCATGAGTATGCTCTTTTGGGAGCTGATTATGCTGCAGCTTTCGAGCCGCAGGCTTGGCAGCTGGTGGAGTGCCGAGGGCGCGTTTGTTTGTACCGCAAGCGCCCCTAAGTTTTTTCACACTTTTGCCTGTTCTTTGAGCTCTTTGGCTTTGCGATGGTAATTCTTGGGTAGTCGCACCCGGAACAAAGAGCCTCTACCTTCTTCACTTTCACATTCAATGGTGCCATGCAGCGCTTCTACCAATTGTTTGCAGATGATAAGCCCCATGCCAGCAGCCGATTCTGCGCCTGTAGGTTTGTTCCTAAATGGATTGTGTTCGCCTGTTTGGAATAAACGCTCGCGATCTTCTTTGCAGATGCCGGGACCTTCATCCTCCACCTCTATGACAACCTCATCGCCGTGGTCAAGTAGGCGCACAAAAATCTCGGAATGCTTGTGCGAAAACTTAATGGCGTTGGACAGCAACTGAGCGATGATACGTCGCACCAAGAAAGAGTCGCTGCGCATCTCTATTTCTTCGCGGTTACGCTCTATTTGTATGACCTGCTCTTTGGCATAGGCATAGCCGCGGTAGGCGCGGAGCAGCTCGTTGACTACTTCCACCAAGTCGAAGGTTTCTACCCGTATTTCTTCTCTGTATTTCTCTATGTCGCGGATGTCTATGAGATTCTGGAGGGTATTGAGCCCGTCCATAGCTACCTGCAAAATGTTTTGGATGTATTCTTTTTGATTGGGAGTCAGGCGTTCATATCCTTCATCCAAGCGCAGCAGGTCAACCAAAGAGATGATGCGGTTGAAAGGCATGCGTAGGTCTTTGCTGACCGTCTTGGCAATTTGGTTGCGCTCGTAGCTAAGCTGACTCAGGCGCAGATTTTGCTGAATGAGCGCATTTTCGGAACGCTCTAACTCGGATTTTTTAG